>JABWCD010000027.1 GCA_013359265.1 Candidatus Hydrogenedentota bacterium | reverse complement strand
GGCGCCTGCGGCGGCAACGTGGGCGGCGGCTGGGGACGCGGCGCGCCCTGGCGCGGCTTCGCCGTCTGCACTTCAATCTGGCGGCGCATTTCGTTGAACACGTCTCGCACTTCGTCAAACGGGTCCAGCGATCGCCTCTGTTGCGCGGGCCGCGCCGGTTTAGCCGCAGGCGGCGCTTTGTCGCCGAACAACATGCGGCGCGTTTCCTCCGGGAGATCGTCGGCGGTCCATTCGGACTCCTGATTGCGTTTCTCGACGTCGCGGCCTTCGACCGTCCGCCGGACAAACGCGAACACGGAGAAGAGCAGGAAGACGACCGCAAATATGATTTCGCTGAGATGTTCCATGGTTACGCGATCGCTTTGCTACATCGGTTAAAGGGACACCAAGGACCCAACGGGCCAATAAGACAAGGTTTGCCTGGCGCACTGCTTCGCATGATTACCCGCGCGGATGCTTTTCGTCTTCGGCGGATCCGCCTTCGGTTTTCGAGATCGATTCGCGCATGGCGGTATCGGCCATGACGTTTTTCATTTTGTAGTAATCCATAATGCCGAGGTTGCCTTTGCGGAACGCTTCGGCCATGGCCTTCGGCACTTCGGCCTCGGCCTCGACAACGCGAGCGCGCATTTCGACCACTTGTGCGCGCATTTCCTGTTCGCGCGCCATGGCCATGGCGCGGCGCTCTTCGGCGCGTGCCTGCGCAATCTGTTTGTCGGCCTCGGCCTGGCGCGTCTGCAATTGTGCGCCGATGTTTTCGCCAACGTCCACGTCCGCGATGTCGATCGAAAGAATCTCGAACGCAGTGCCCGCATCGAGGCCGCGTTGCAGCACGGTTTTTGATATGCGGTCCGGGTTCTCGAGCACCTGCTTGTGCGTCGCTGCGGAACCGATGGTCGTGACGATGCCTTCGCCGACGCGCGCGATGATCGTTTCTTCCGTCGCGCCGCCGACCAGCGAATTAATGTTCGTGCGCACGGTGACACGCGCCTTCGCTTTGAGCTGAATACCGTCCATTGCGACGGCTGCGATGGTCGTTTGGCCTTGGCGCGTGTCCGGGCAGTCGATCACTTTGGGGTTAACGGACGTCTGCACTGCATCGAGGATGTCGCGGCCCGCGAGATCGATGGCGCACGCCCGCTGGAAGCTCAGTTCGATGTTTGCCTTGCTCGCGGCAATCAACGCCTGCACGACGCGCACGACGTTTCCGCCGGCTAGATAGTGAGTCTGCAATTCGTCCACCGATACGTTTAGGCCTGCCTTCACCGCATTGATGCGGTTCTGCACGATGACGTTCGGGTTGACCTTTCGCAGGCGCATCACAATGAGCGCTATCCACGACACCGGCGCGCCCGAGGCCCACGCCTGAATCCAGAGGTTGATAAAGTTGATGAAGATGATGACGATGACGATCGCCACAAGCAGAGCGATTGCGCCGCCAATGTAGGGAAGGGCTTCAAACATCAGTCTGTCCTTTCGCAGGTTTCCACGACGGGATCCACAATCACCATATTATCCTTCGCGGACACGATCCGCACCTTTGCACTTTTCTTGATGTATCCGGTTGCGCACATCGCATTCACGCGCACGCCGTCTACCATCACGATGCCCGGCGGCGCGACGGCGACGGTCACTTCGCCGCGTTTGCCAATCATGCCGCGCGCGGCGTCTGCATCAACCGAATTCGCCGCGTCGCGATCGCCTTCGCGTTTTGCGCGAATCAGGTCCTGCACCGTCTCCATTGCATCGCGTCCCGTCAAGTCCATCGCGCGCGCCATCGCGAACGGGAACTCCACATCGGCCTTCTTCGCCGCCGCGCACGCAACCACCGTTCGGTGCAGGCGGCCGCCCATCATCGCGTGGCTCTCGATGTCCTCAAGAGGCGCATCCACACCGGCGGTCTTGGCGATCGCGTAGGCGTCCACGACCGCTCGCGGGTTCACACGCTTCAACGCCATTCCTACAATGCACGCCAACGACACCGGGGCGCCGGACATCCGCGCGCGGAACCAAAGTCCCAGCAGGCGCACGATCAGGAACACAATTCCCAACGCGACGATGGCGGCGACCGGCATCAACAACGCGGACAGCGTGTCGCCCATCGCGCGCGTTACCGCTTCGCCGCCGGTTCGACAACGACGCGGTTCCCGCGCACTTCGATGACCTTGACCGTTGCGCCGTCCTCGATGAAATCGCCGGACGACACAGCGTTGACTTTTTTGCCGTCAAGCATGATGGACCCGGCGGGGCGCAGCGCCGTGAACACCTGGCCGAGCTTGCCCACCATTGATTCGTTCGATTCGTCGGACACCCAGCCCTTGGACGGGTCTTGCGCATCGGACAGCACCATCGCCTTGCCGAGCGGCGATCGCGCGATCAAATAGAACCCCACAATGATGGACGCAATTACGGCGATGATCTCGCCAAGAATTATTCCGACCGCATGCTCCGGATGCCAGTAGAGCGCGATGACGCAACTCACGAATACGAGTATTCCGCCGAGGATGCCGCATACCAGCCCCGGCAGTATGAACTCGACGAGTATCAACGCGATACCCGACACGAAGAAGAGGATGATCCACCACACCATTATGCGCGCGCTCCAGTCGATTCGAGCAGCGCGAGCAGTTGGCTGATTTCGACGCGGATACCCTGGACAACCTTCATCTTGTCGGCGGGGTCCTTCGGGTCCGCTTCATCAACGTTTTCGAACGTGCCGATCAGCCCGTCCCCCGCGGTGAATAGCGCCCTTCCCTGGGCCAGCAACTTGTTATACCGCCGCGCGAACGGCGTGCAACTGTAATACCCGGCGCCCTGCTGCTGAATGACCAGCATGTCGTCGCGCAATTGCTTCAACATCGTGATCAGTGACAAGCGAGTATCCATAACTGGTTCGGTTCTCCCGGTACCGTTCGGTCTATGCAAATGAAGTGGACTTCATGGACACGATAGACATCGCGGCTCTCGAAATTGCCGCATCCCCCCCGCGCGCGGGCATCACGCCGGTTTCTTTAACCGATCGACTACGTAGCGATTACCTTCGGCCTGCACGATGACGATAGGAGTTCCCTCCTCGATAAACTCGTTGAGGCTCACGACCTGGAAAGTCTTGTCTCCGAACCGTCCGCGGCCTGCCGGCCGCAACATGCTCGATGCGACGCCCACTTGTCCAATTGTCGATTCGGCCTCGTCCGGCGTTTGCACCGAATAACCGTCCGTGGGGAGTTGTTGGTCCGCAAGCACGAGACGCCGGTACAGCGGAGAACGCGGCAACAGCTTCCACGTCGCCACGACGAGTACAACCATACAGATCATGGTCATCGTCAACGCAAACCCCGCGTCCTCGAGCCGGTCCCATTCCCAACTGTATTGCGGCAGCGAGAAATCGGTGAACGTAAACGAGAATACGATGCCCGCCAACACGAACACGATCCCCAGCGCGCCCACGATGCCGAATCCGGGAATTAGAAATATCTCGACAAGCAACAGGATGACGCCCGTAATCACGAGCGCGATGTCGAGCCAGTCTGCAAGCCCGACCACCGAGCGCGATCCGAAATAGATCGCGAGCGCGCAGATGCCGACGATTCCCGGCATTCCGAAGCCGGGCGTCTTGAATTCGAGGTACAACCCGCCGATGCCGAGCACAAGTAAAACGAGGGTTATTTCCGGGCTGATCAGCCACTTGTATAAATCTTCGCTCCACGTTGGCGTGACGTTGACGACTGCCGTGTTCGTGTAGCCGAGTTGCCACATCAAGTCATCCATGTCCTTCGCGATGTACTTGATGACGCCATATTTTTTGGCCTCCTGCGGGGTAAGCGTCAGCAGCTTGCCCGCCGGCTCGATCACAATGCCGTCGTCCGGCTGCGTGGGTTGCGTGTCGGGCGCGGTCTGCTCGACCGGCGCAGCTTCGGAATTCTGACTCTCCTTCGGTTCGGGAATCGGCAATTCTTCGCCGATGATCGTTTCGATTACCTGCTTAACGACCTTGCCCGGATCGTCAATGAGCTCTTTCACGGCCTCTTCGCCGGTGAGTTCCGCGGGACGATTGACGGCGCGTATATCGAGCGTGCCGTCGGGGTTCTGATACGCGCGCAACTCGATGTCTTTGTCTACCATCGCCATTGCGATATCGGGATTGCGCCCCTTCATCTCGGCAAGCGCGGCGAACTTCGCCCGCACAAACGACGTTTCTTTTTCTCCAAGAGGCTCCATGCCGTCGCTGCCGATCGTCACCGGTTGCGCCGCGCCCATGTTGGTGGACGGCGACATGACGATCTCGTCGCACGCATAGCTAATCAGCGCGCCCGCGGAAATCGCACCCATCCCATCGACGAACGCAATGGTCTTGCATGGTGCGTCGACAATTGCGTCGACAATTTGAATCGCGGAATCGACTCGCCCGCCCGGAGTGTCCACGATAAACACAATCGCCTTCGAGTCTGCGACCTCGCGCAACGCGCGCGTCACAAGGACGGTCATTCCGTCGTCGACCATGCCTTCGAGGCGCACGGCAGTGATGTAGGGGGTCGGTCCGGCCGCCTCGTCGCCGGCAAGAGCCAGGGCGGCGCCCAACAACAATGCGTAGAGTCCACGTCGTACCGTATGCATGGCCCGTTGCCTCACCACGGTTCGCACCGTTTACATTGCCTACCGACGTCCATTGTAGGCGCGTGCCAAAACACGATCAATCGCACACCACTCCATAGTATCTCACACTCATGCGTACTTCGGGCGGAAATGATTGGAAAATATGCAGTTGCAGAAGAAAGCGACGGCGGCTGCGCCGATACGTCCTGGCCAAATTACTTTTCCGATTTAGCCGCGGTCCACAGAAGCGCATTTCGCACCAGCGCCCGAAAGTCTTTGTGGTCAAACGACGTGTGGTCGTGCCCGGACTGGAGGTAGACGACCCGCCCCTTCCCATAAGTTTTCGACCAGCCGATGATCGGGGCACTCTTGGGGTGATCGACTTTCAGCAACGGCTTCACGTCGTTCGCGACGTAGTACCCACCGTACGTTTCGTCTACAAGATCGAAATCCGTCATTCCCTTCGTGACCGGATCGGCCGGGTCCACAATCTGCACGCGAAAACTCTGGTCATGATCAAAGGTGTTTGGCCCATATTTCTTGCCGTCGATTTCGACGACATCGAAGGTGAACTGTCCCCCAATCATCACGCGGAACTCCGGCCATTTCTGGTAACTGACCAGACAGTGGTGCAATGCGACGAGCCCTTTTCCGTCGTCTTTCACGCGCTGTACGAACTGCTGCTTTTGTTCGTCCGTTATGTCCTGCCACATGTCGTACAACACGATGACGTCGTACTCCCGCGCGGCTTCCGGGGTGAATTGCTTGTTCGCCTCGGGGTGGACAACCTCTTTCCACGTAATGCCGGACATGCTGTCGAACATGGCGAAGAACTGCGGCCGCTCGAAATCGTGGCCGCCGGTAACGATGAGCGCGCGTACCGGCGGAACTGCAACTTCCGCTTCTGATTCGGCGTCGGCGAATGCCATCACCAAGAGAGCTAATCCTATCATTCCCATTGGTTCCTCCCATCCCGCGCCGTCCGATGGCGCTTACTTAAGGTCGTCAGCCCCATAGCCTTACACTTCGAGGCTGCCAAAGTTCATGTTTTGTCTGAATTTCGCAGTTTAGTCAGGCACAGAGCGCCCATATTTAGTAGCACAATTTTTGAGTCGCGGATATCGGCCACAATATGTTGTGGTATATGGGGCTTCTGGTGTCGTAAACCATTGAGTATCAAAGGGTAGGAACACCACAGCCCCTGATTTTTCTGTTGACAGATTGGGGAACGATAGGGTACGATTTGGCGTCACTAGGGCACATTGGGGTGCCAAGAGGGTATATGGCTGGCCTGACCGGATACTACGGCCTCTGGGACGTAAAGCTCGACGAAAAATGCCGAATCGTCATGCCCAGCCGTATCCGCGAGACCGCCCGCGCCATGGGTCACGACACGTGGTACATGGCCCCCGGTGACAACCATTCTATTCTCCTATTTGACCGAGACGGATGGGTCGCCCTCCGGCAAAACGCCGGGCGGACGGGCGACGACCACGCACAGGCGTTGGCCTTCCGCCGCATGTTCTTCAGTCTAGCAGAAGATGCCCGTCCAGACCCACAGGGTCGTATGCCGTTGCCGCAACACTTGCGGGAGCATGCGGGCATTCAAAAGGATGCGGTGGTGATCGGCGTAGACGATCACCTCGAGGTGTGGGACAAGGCGGCGTGGGCCGAGTTCAAGAGGCGGAACACGTCATTGTACGAAGAACTGGCGCCTCCACTGTTCGCGAGCCGCGGCACAGTGGGCGCCGCAACCTAACAGGTGGGTAAAGGCATGAAAATCGAGCGGAAGGACATTGGGACGGTCACGGTGCTGCGGTTGGCGGGAGACATTGACGAAGGCGGCGTGGACGCGCTGCGCACATCCATGTACGAATGCCTTGCGGAAGGCCGGCACCAGCTCATCATGAACCTGAGCGGCGTGCGCTTCATCAGCTACATGGGCGTTGGCGTCCTTGTCGAGCGATTGCGCAAACTGCGCGCCTTAAGCGGCGACCTGAAGCTCGTGGGCATGAACCTTTACGCACAGCGGTTGTTCCGCATGGTCGGCGTGAGTTCGTTGTTCGATTCGTTCGAGAGCGAGACGCAGGCGATCGGCCAATTCCAGGAAGCGGCCTAAGGGGTGCACGTCCCCGTTCTCCCCGGCCCGGCGCTCGAGTACTTGCGCATACGGCCCGGCGGGACTTACGTGGACTGTACGGTGGGTTTCGGTGGACACGCCGAACTCATTTGCCGGCGCCTGACGAATGGAAGGTTAATCGCGCTCGATCGCGATCCGCTCGCCGTGGAGCGCGCGCGCGAGCGGCTGAAATCGTTCGGGTGCGCCGAGGTAGTGCAAAGTAACTACGGCGACCTTAGTCGGGTGTTGTCGGAGTTGAAGGTGGGTCCCGTTGACGGCGTCCTCATCGACGCAGGGGTGTCGAGTATGCAGTTGGACGATCCCCGACGCGGGTTCTCGTTTCAGTACGAAGGTCCACTCGATATGCGCCAGGACACGACGCAGACGACAACCGCGCGCGAGTTTCTCGCCACGTGCCCCGAGCGGGCGCTTGTCCGCGTCTTGCGCGACTACGGCGACGTGAGGCCCGCGCAGCGCATCGCGAAATCGATCGTTCACCGGCGCGGGAACCATACGATGAATACAACGTTCGATTTGCGCGATGCCGTGTGCGAGGCGCTGCCGTTTGTTCACGGCACGCCCGACGAGGTCCGCACCGTGTTTCAGGCCATACGCATTGCCGTAAACGACGAATACGCGCACCTCGAAGCCGGAATCCGCGCGGGCGTCGACGCGCTCGCACCGGAAGGACGAATCGTCGTAATCTCGTTCCATTCCGGAGAAGACCGAATCGTAAAAAGCGTTTTCCGTGACGCGTCGCACGCGTCGCGCACGTTTCGCGCGGACGGACGCACGGACACGGTGACCCCCCCGCGCTTGCGCGTACTCACGCCGAAGCCCATTACCGCGGACGACGAAGAGTTGATCGCGAATCCGCGCGCGCACAGTGCGAAGCTGCGCGCGGCCGAACGCATCCGCGAGGATGCCGCAGCATGACGCGCCGCTTCGCCGGACGACGCGTGGCCGTGTTCTGGGGCCTGGTAAAATGGCTGCCCGTCGTCGCGCTGCCGTTTGGGGTCTTTCTATTCGAGACGTGGCTGCAGGTGCGCATCTACGAACGCGGATACGACGCGTCGCAGTTGCGGCGCGAGATTAAGGACGTCAATGCCCACATCGACCGATTGCAGGAGCGTGTGGACGAACTCACTGCCTTGAAGCGCGTGAGCGAACGCGCCCCGGATTTGGGCCTGGTACCCATCGAGCCGGGACAGGTTGAAGTGTTGTACGCGCCCTCGACTACGGAGCGCGCGCCTTCCCCTTTTCTGTCCATTGAACCCATAACGATAGCCAACGCGGAATCCGCCCATGGCTCACCGTGACCGAAACGGCGACGGGCCGCGACACGCCGAACTGCCGCTCACGCAATCTCAGCGTTGGCGGATTCGCCTTGTTTTATGGGGTATGCTCGCGGGACTGCTGATCGTTGCGCTCCATCTGGTTCGGCTTCAGCTTTTTCCCGATCATCGCTTCCTAGATGCCGAAGGGTTTCACGTCGGTGAAGCGCCAATTCCCCTGCAACGCGGCCGCATCTACGATCGCGAGGGCCGCATTTTCGCGCGCGAGCGCCAGGCGCCATCGCTGTTCGCGTATCCGCCATTTCTCGAACGGCCGCACGAAGCCGCGCAAAGCCTCGCTGTGCGGTTGGGTCTTGACGAGAACGACCTGATCGACCGCATCACGCGGCGCGCCAGCGGCGGCAAGATGATGCAGGAAGTCGCCATCAAACGTTCGTTGACGCCGGGCGAACTCGAATCCATCGGCAATCTGAACGCCTGGGGCGAGGGCGGGCTTCGCATCAAGTACGAACCGGCGCGGCACTATCCCGAGGGCCAATTGGCGGCGCACGTGCTCGGCTTTGTGGATCGCGATCAGAACGGTCTTGAAGGCATTGAAGCGAAATATGACACGTACCTGAAAGCGATACCCGGCAAGCAGACATCGCGCGTCGACGGCAAGCGGTCGATGTTGATGCCGTTGACGCTCGAGTACGTTGCGCCCGAAGGCGGCGCGGACATATTCCTCACCATCGACAAACCAATCCAGCATATTCTCGAACAGCAACTCGACTTCGTCATCGAAGACAAACTCGCGACCAGCGCGATGGGCATCGTAATGGACCCCACGACCGGTGCGATCCTCGCGATGGCGACCCGTCCTGCCTTCGACCCCAACGCGCCGGGCGATTATCCGGCGCAGTCCCGCGTAAATGCGGCGATTTCGTTCGTCTTTGAACCCGGGTCCGCATTCAAGATTGTGCCCTTGACCGCGGCCATCGAACACGGGCTGGTAACTCCCGCCGACATGATCGATTGCGAAGGCGGAGCATGGAACGCTTTCGGCCTGCGCCGCATACGAGACGTGCACAAGATGGGTACGGTGACGCTGGCGGAGATGTTCGCGCAATCGAGCAACATCGGCACGATTAAGGTCGCCCACCGGATTGTGGAAGCGCATAAGGCCGAAATGCTGGACGCGTGGATTCGCAAGTTCGGATTCGGCGTGAAGACCGGCCGTGACTTCCGCCACGAGAGCGCAGGGTTCTATCATCCCGACGGCCGATGGACGAAGTACTCCGAGATTTCGCTGCCAATGGGACAGGAAATCGCCGTGACGATGCCACAACTCGCCCGCGCGTTCGCGGCGATTGCAAACGGTGGTTATCTCGTCGAGCCGCATCTCGTCGATCACGTCGTTGACCACGACGGCCAGATCGCGTACCAATTCGAGCCGGGCGGACCGGATCGAATCATGTCGGCGCAGACGGCGATGACGATGCGCGACCTTTGCTACGGCGTCGTCGAGCACGGCACGGGCAAACGCGCGGCGATTCCCGAGTATCGCGTCGGCGGCAAGACTGGTACGGCGCAGGTGGCCCGACCCAAGAGCGAAGGCGGCGGATATTACCCCGACCGGCACACGGCCGTGTTTGCGGGGTTCGGACCCGTCGCCGATCCGCGCCTCGTCGCCGTGATCGTCGTGTGCAACCCGAAGAGCGATATCTACTACGGTGGATTCGTGTGCGGCCCCGTGTTTAAGGAGGTCGTCCGCGAATCGCTGATTCGGCTCGAATGCCCCGAAGACCCGATGCCGCCGGGAACGTATACCGAAACCAAAGAGGAAAACGACGCCGACGTGCTCGTGGCACAGGCCGCGCCCGCGATTCCAGGAATGCTGGACATCAACCCCCTGCAAGACATCGGGGAGGGAGCGGAACTCGCCAGCGCCAACACGGATCAACCCATCGGGCCTGGACAACTTCCGAGCTTGATTGGATTGACGAAACGTCAGGTGAAAGACAAGTTGGCGGTGCTTGGCGTCGAATGGGACGCGCAGGGCAGCGGCTGGGTCGTGTCACAGGACCCCGCCGCCGGTACCGCCATACAAGAAGTCCCGTTGTGCCGGCTAGTGTTCTCGAATACGCGCAATGCTACGCCCGCCGAACCGGCGAAATCGGGCCCGGCCTCAAAGCTCTCCGCGCTCGACACGAAAACTGCCGCGCGATGATGCTGAACGAGGTGCCTTCGCTCATCGGCTGCGCAGCCCGGCCGCTCGATCCATTGCCAATCACGCGCGTGACCGAGGACTCGCGCCGCTGCGAACCCGGCGCTGTATTCGTCGCGGCGGCCGGAACGCACGTAGACGGTCACGACTTCATATCATGGGCGGCGGGCGCGGGAGCCGTCGCCGTTATCGGCGAACGGACAGGCTTCTCGGAGAGTGCGGGGCTGCCCTATTTGAGCGTGCCGAACGCGCGCAAGGCGCTCGGGATTCTTGCGCACACGCTGCACGGCAACCCTTCCAAGCAAATGACCGTCATAGGCATCACCGGCACCAACGGAAAAACCACTTCCGCGCGGATGGTCCAGCATATCCTGCGCACGGGCGGCAGCCGCTGCGCATTCTTCGGAACGATCGGCTACGACATCGCCGGCACAATGCACGCAGCAAAGCACACGACGCCGTTTGGCGAGGAACTTGCCGAGATGTTCGCGAAAGCGTACGACGCGGGCGAGTCGCACATTGTCATGGAAGTCAGCTCGCACGCCCTGGATCAGGAACGCATCGCCGGCATCCGGTACCGCGTCGGCGCGTTCACCAATCTGACGCAGGACCATCTCGATTATCACAAGGATATGGACAGCTATCGCCGTGCGAAGTTGATGCTGTTTGAGCGCATCGAGGGCAGCGACGCATTCACCGCCGTGAACAACGACGATCCCTGCGCGCCCGCCTTCGTCGCCGCCTCTCGCGTGCGATGCCACACCTTCGGCGACCGAGCCGACTGCCGCGCTGAGAAGACCAGCGTTACCGCGCGCGAGACAAGATTCACACTTGCGACGCCGTGGGGCGCCGCGCCGGTGAAAATGCGCATGCTCGGAAAACACAACGTATCCAACGCGTTGTGTGCCGCCGCGATTTGCGGCGGGCTCGGCGTCCCCGTGCAGGCAATCGCCGACGCGCTTGGCACGCTGCGGAATGTTCCCGGGCGGTTCGAGCACGTCGACGCCGGTCAGGACTTTCAGGTCATTGTAGATTACGCGCATACCGACGACGGCCTTCGAAACGTGTTGACCGCCGCGCGCGGCATTTGCGAAGGCCGTGTCATTGTCGTATTCGGATGCGGCGGCGATCGCGACAAAACCAAACGCCCCAAGATGGGCGCGGTAGCCGCGGAACTGGCGGACTTCGCAATCGTTACGTCCGACAATCCGCGCAGCGAAGACCCCGAACGCATCCTGCTCGATATAGAGGTGGGGTTGCAGCACGCAAACAAGCGGAAATACGACGACTACGAAATGATCCTGGATCGGTCGGAAGCGATTCGCCGCGCCACCGCAATCGCGAAGCCGGGTGATCTCATCATGATCGCGGGGAAAGGTCACGAGGACTATCAGATTCTTGGTAACAAACGTATTCACTTCGACGACCGCGAAGTTGCGCGCGCAATCCTGGCGGAGCGGTAAGCGAATGGGCTGGACCTACACTGTGGAAGAACTGGCCCACGCTGTCGGATCCCATGCGGCCGGCAACGCGACGCCGTTTTCACGTGTGTCGACGGATACCCGCACGATCCAACCGGGTGACGTGTTCTTCGCGTTAAAGGGCGAGAAGTTCGATGCGAACGCCTTTGTGCGCGATGCGTTCTCGAAGGGCGCGTGCGCAGTCGTTGCCACGCAACCGAACGCTGCCGGTGTCTGCCTCGTCGTTCCCGATACGCAGGCGGCGCTGCAATCGTTTGCGGGGTTCCATCGTGCGCGCTACTCGCCGATTGTGTTTGCGATCACGGGCTCGTGCGGGAAGACGACGTCCAAGGACATGATCGCAGCGGTGCTTGCAACGAGGTTGCGTATCGTCAAGACGCAGGGCAATCTTAACAACGAGATTGGCTGCCCCCTCTCCCTATTGCAGATCGATGGCAACACGCAAGCCGCCATCATCGAAATGGGTGCGGCGAAGCGCGGCAATATCGCGGAGTTGTGCGCGTTTACGAAGCCGGGCGAATCGGCAATCACGCTCATCGCCCCGGCGCATCTCGAAGGGTTTGGCAGCATCGAAAACATTGCCGATACGAAAGGCGAGATTGCAGAGGCGCTCCCGCCCGAGGGAATCTTCTATGTCAACACCGGAAACGAATGGTGTGCGCGCGTGGCCGAGCGTGTCGCGTGCAGGAAGATTCTGTACGGACATCGCGGCGACGTGGTGCTGAAGTCGTATCACATGGAAGACGACGGTGAAGCCGTCCTCGATATTGAACCGGTCGGAAAGCTTCGTCTCCCCCTTCCGTCGCGCGAGCACGCGAGCAACGTCTTACTCGCGATCGCCGTCGGGCTGCAACATGGCATTACCGAATTCGAGGGGCCGCTTCGCGCGGTATGCGCCGATCCGGCGCGCTTCAAGAAGTTGCGCATCGGCGCGCTGGACGTCATCGACGATACGTACAACGCGAGTCCGGCGAGTATGGCGGCCGCATTGCGGGGCCTTGCGGAACGTCCGAGGGGTGGTGCGCGCATTGCCGCGCTGGGCGACATGCTGGAACTTGGCCCAACGTCCGATCAGCTCCACGCCCAGATCGGCACGCTCACCGGAACGCTAGGTCTCGCGCACGTGTTTGCCCTCGGCGAACGCGCATCTGCTATGATCAGCGCGGCTCGAGACGCAGGGGTCCCGCACGCCGAAGTCCTACCCGACCACGCCGCCGTAGCCCGCGCGATATTGGATGTTGCGCGGCCGGACGATGTCTTGCTCGTCAAAGGATCGCGCGGCATGCGCATGGAACGCGTCATCGAGCAGCTCAAGTTTCTGTCGGGATAGCGCGATGCTTTATTACCTTGGACTGTTTATCGAGCCGAAGATTTCGGCGTTCAATGTACTTACGTATTACCCCGTACGTACCGGCGGCGCCGCCGTGACCGCGTTTCTCGTATCCCTCATCATCGGCCCAACCGTCATTCGCCTTCTTCGTTCGCTCAAGATTGGACAGTACATCAAGAAAGAGCATGTCGCCGATCTCCACGCACTGCACAAGAACAAGGCGGGTACACCAACAATGGGCGGTGCATTAATTGTGCTTGCAGCGCTCATCGCCCTTGTCTTGTGGGGCCGCTTCGAGAACCGTTTGCTGCTTCTGGCGCTCGCGACGGTCATTCTGTTGGGCGCCGTCGGGTTCCTCGACGATTTCGTGAAACTTCGCCGGAAACACAACCAAGGCCTCAGCGCAAAAGCAAAGTTTCTCGGCCAAATCGTTGTCGGCATATTCCTGGGTGTGTACCTCACATATAACCCCATTGCCTACAGTGCGACCTACGTCGCGCTAGACGACGTGGATTGGGACAAATTTATCCCAGCGCTTCAACAGAACGTGACGTCTCCCGACACGGCGGCGAAGCGTTGCGTCGCCATGCTGCCGGAATCCAAACGGGCAATCGTCGACGCCGCCCCCCGCGGAGGTCCATGGTCCGGCGACACGCGACGTGACGTACTCGCTGGTTTTCGAGATCTCATCGACGATCGGAGACTTTACGACGCGGACCTCTGGAGTAACGCTAATTTGTCAGACGAAGCCCTCGACTTCGCCGCGGCCGGCGTCGCTGCCCTGTCCGATCGCGAGCTACGGCGTTTCAACCGGCTGCTGATTGAGACCGCGTTTCCCGACATCGTCGAAACCAGCGTCCCAGACATACACACGAAGGTTGAAGTTCCGTTCCTCAAGATGGTGTTAATTCCGTTTGGCATCTTGTACGTTCTGTTCGTATTGACGATCATCGTCGGCGCATCCAACGCGGTCAACTTGACCGATGGTCTCGACGGCCTCGCGATCGGCGCCTCGATCATCTCGCTGCTCACGTACACCGGCATCGCATATGTCATCAGCCGCGCCAACTGGTCTGAATACCTGCTGCTCATCTACGTCCCCGAAGCCAGCGAACTCACTGTCTTCGGCGGTGCGATGCTTGGCGCGGGGCTTGGATTTCTCTGGTTTAACTGCCACCCTGCGGAAGTGTTCATGGGCGACACGGGGTCGCTCGCGCTCGGCGGCGCACTTGGCGCGATGGCGATTCTCACCAAACAGGAGTTGCTTCTTGTCATCGTGGGCGGGCTATTCGTAATTGAAGCGTCAAGCGTGATGATCCAAGTTGCATCGTTCAAAACGCGCGGCAAGCGCGTGTTCCGCATGGCACCGCTGCATCACCACTTCGAGTTGCTCGGCTGGAACGAAACGAAAGTGGTTACCCGCTTTTTGATCGTCGCACTGATTTTCGCGCTCATGAGTTTGGCCACGCTGAAGTTTAGATAGCGTATGGATGTCAAAGGAAAGAAGGTTACAATCGTTGGCATGGGCCGCACGGCCGTGTCGCTCGTGAAGCTGTTGTTACGGGAAGGCGCCGAGCCGTTTGTGACCGACGCGAGCTCCGGCCTTGCAATTGAGGCGCACACAAAGGAACTCGATACCCTTGGCGTTCCGTATGAAACCGGCGGCCACACCGATTCCGCATTTCGACAGGCCACGCTCATTGTCCCGAGCCCCGGCGTTTCCCCTTCGATCGAACCGATCCGGCGCGCGCGCGAGGCGGGCGCGGATGTGGTAAGCGAATTGGAGTACGCGTCAACGTTTTGCAGGTCGCGCACACTCGCGGTGACCGGTACAAACGGAAAGACAACGACAACCGAACTGCTGCGCTGCCTCGTGGCCGCGTGCGGCCACGAAGTCATTCTCGCGGGCAACAACAACGTACCGTTCTCGACTGCCGTCATGGCCGATCCAGCTCCGCCGTTCATCGTGCTGGAAATCAGCAGTTACCAACTCGAATTGATCCGCACCTTCCGGCCGTGGATCGCGACCGTCCTCAACGTAACGCCCGACCATCTGGCCCGGCACGGGACCATCGAGGGCTACGCAGCGGCAAAAGCGCGCATTTTCGAGAACCAAATCCAAGGCGACACCGCGGCGATCAATCTCGATGATACGCATGTCCGCGCGATGCCTACCCGGCCTGACGCGACGGTCTGGAGCTATAGTCTCCTTGAAAAGGTGAACCGCGGCCTTTGGTTAAGCGGTGACGCGATCTACCTAGGCGATCTTCATGTCGCGGACGCGTCCGACACGCTGCTGCCGGGGCGCCACAACATGCAAAACGTGCTCGCGGCGCTGACGATGATGTACGCGGGCGGCTTCGATTGGGACGACACGATCACGGGATTGCGCGCCTTTCGGGGCGTCGAACACCGAATCGAGCATGTGCTGTCGATTGATGGGGTTGATTACATAAACGATTCTAAGTCGACCAACATTGACAGCCTACGCGTGGCCCTGGAAAGCTTCTCGAAGCCGATCACACTCATTGCCGGCGGGCGCGGCAAGGGATCGGACTATCGCGTGTTGCGCGATCTTGTGCAACGGCATGTAACCAAAATGATCGCCATCGGCGAGGACGCGCCGCTACTCGAAGCGGCGTTTGGCGATATCGTCCCCCACGCCCGCGCACAAACGATGGACGAGGCTGTGCAACTCGCCGCCGGTTCGGCCAAACCGGGCGAAGCGGTCCTCCTCTCCCCCGCGTGCGCGAGTTTCGATATGTTCGACAACTTCGAACACCGTGGACGAATATTCAAGGAATGCGTGCGCGCATACGCAAAAGGAGTAGCGCAATGAGACGCGAAACCCTGTTTGTGCTCAACATCGCAATGGCCCTCGTCTGCATCGGCCTCGTCATGTCGTACAGCGCCGGTATTGGCCGCCCGCAACCCGGTGGACAGTTGTCCGATCCGTTGAACTATTTGAAGGCCCATGCCATCTACGCCGGCATTGGACTTGTGCTGATGTTGATCGCCGCGCGGGTGGACTACCGCATTTGGCAGGCGCGACCCGTGTTCTGGCTGCTCGCCGGATCCGCACTTGCCGCACTCGTTTTGGTTCTTATCATCGGCGACGAAGTGCGCGGCGCGCGGCGCTGGCTAAACATTGCCGGCTTCAGTTTTCAGCCGAGCGAAGTGGCAAAGCTCGTGCTCGTCATTGCGCTTGCAGTGAAACTCGCCGAAAACCAGGATCACGTGCGCCGCTTCTTCCGCGGGTTCATTCCCGCCATCATTATCACCGGCGTATTCGCGGGGCTGGTCTTGCTTGAACAAGACCTCGGCACGCCCGTGGTCATGGGTACGGTTGCAATGGCCATGATCTTCATGGCGGGCGGGAAGCTCTGGCATATCGCCCTGGTCGGCGTGCCCGCGATCGTGGGCGTTGTCGCCGCGATTAAGACCAGCCCGGAACGTATGGAACGCATTGCGTCGTTTCTCGACCCATGGAAGTACCGATCGGACGGGGCACTCCAGTTGATTGAATCGATGACCGGTTTCGTTCGCGGAGGCATGTGGGGCCGCGGCCTCGGCGCGGGCGAACAGAAACTTTATTGGCTGCCGGATGCGCATTCGGATTTCATTTTCTCCGTGTGGGGTGAAGAGATGGGACTTGCGGGGACGCTTGCGCTCGTCATACTGTTCGGATTGTTCCTGGTCACGGCGCTGCGCATCGCGGTGTGCGCGCGCGATCTGTTCGGAACGCTGCTGGCCAGCGGCGTCGCCACGCTAATCACCGTCCAGGCCGCCGCGAACATGGGCGTAACCACGGGTCTGCTCCCCACGAAAGGATTGGGTCTCCCGTTCGTCAGCGCCGGCGGCAGTTCGCTCATCATCAACATGGTGCTCGTCGGCATACTGCTCAGCGTCGGCTCGCGCGCCGTCGAGCGGGACATTCCCGTGCCGATTGCGGCCACGCCGCGCCGCGCGTAACGCATGCGGCTTGTCATCACAGGCGGTGGCACCGGCGGGCATACGTCGCCCGCGGTCGCGGTGTACGAAGAACTCCTGCGCCGGGACCCGCGCCTCAACGTGCTGTGGATAGGGCGCGAGGGCGCTATCGAGCATCGCATCTGTACGAAACTCGACATTCCGTTTCGTTCGCTGCCCGTTGAAGGATGGCCGCGCGCGAGGTTCGTCCGGCGGGGATGGGTTGCATTGAAGATGTTGTGGTCCATGGCGCGCGTGTGGGTGTACCTGCGGAACTTTCAGCCGGACGTCGTATTCGGGGTCGGCGGATACGTGTCGCTTCCGGCGATGTACGTCGCGCCGCGCATGGGTATTCCGGCGGTCCTCCACGAACAGAACCGGCTGATGGGCAAAACGAACCGGCTCGCCGCGCAGCGCGCCGCTCGCATCTTCCTGAGTTTTCCTGAAACCGTCGGCGACTATCCGCAAGAGCGAGCGAGCGTCGTGGGCAATCCGGTGCGGGCCGCGTTCACGAATCCACCCGCGCGCGGCGAGGCGTGCGCGCGGTTCGGCATCGACCCGGCTCTTCCGTCCATTCTCGTTACCGGCGGCAGTCAAGGTGCGCGCTCGATTAACGATGCGGTCGCAAGACTGCTCCCGCTGTTCTCGCCGAACGAAGTCCAGCTTATGTGGATGACCGGGCCGGTGGACGCCGCCCGCGCGCGCGAAGCCGCCCAAGACGCTCCGGTCCCCGTGCAGGTATTTCCGTTTATCGATGACATGGCGGCGGCGTTTGCTGCGGCCGATATGGTCATTGCGCGGTCCGGCGCGTCCACGACGGCCGAACTTGCGCTGATGCACAAACCGTCCATTCTGATCCCGTACCCGCACGCGACCGACAACCATCAAGAGCACAATGCGCGGGCGTTCGTCGAGGCCGGCGCTGCGGTACTCATGCACGACGCGGACCTGACGCCTGAATCGTTGTTGGCTGCGATCCGCGGACTGTTGACGGGTTCCGGTCAATTGGACGCCATGTCGCACGCGGCGGGTACGTTGGCTAAACCCGGAGCGGCGGACACTATCGCCGCGGGAATTCTTTCGTTGGCATTTGACTAAGAAACCCGTGGCGTACCGAGACAATTTGCGGTAGAATCACCCTGGAGCGTGGCAGAACAGGGGACGTCTCGTTTGGCTACGAACATCGTCGTCGCAACCGAAGATCAATCTCTTCCGTCACTCTTCCGGCCGATTCCACTTGCCACGCTCGTGGCCGACACCATCGCCGATTTCGATATCTACGTGCAGCTCAAGGGGGTCGAATTCCCGGTCCTGTTTCGCAGCAAGTCGCTGCCCATTTCGACCGAAGTATTGCACCGGCTTGGGGACAACAAACACGAGTGCATTCTCATTCCCACGTCGCAAGGCAAAGAGTACGCGCTGTATCTGGAAAAACACCTCGAGACGGTGCTCACGGACGAAACGGTGCCTGTCGTCGAGCGCACCCAATTGCTCTATACGACGGCGCACACGATGGTCGAGAACATCCTCGCGAATCCCGAATCGACGGACATGATGAAGAGCAGCAAGGACCTCGTCGCCTCGACCGCGGCGTTTCTCAAACGCGAGAAATCGGCATTCGAGCATCTCGTCGGGCTCGTTTCGTACGACTATTACACGTACACGCACAGCGTAAACGTTTTCGTGTACAGCTTTAGCCTTGCCAGCCGCGCCGGTATCGCCGACGAGAAGACCTTGCTCGAATTCGGCGAAGGCACGCTGCTTCACGACATCGGAAAGTGCACGATCGATCCGAAGATTCTGCGGGCCAAAGGAAAGCTGACCGACGAACAGTGGAAGCAGATGCAAAAACACCCGGTGACCGGATTCGATATCCTCAGGGACCACGCGATGTTCAGCGATCTCGCCCTCGAGATTACGCGGCACCATCACGAGAAGTTGCGCGGCGGGGGCTACCCGGACAACTTGACGGCCAAGCAGATTGATCCGCTGGTACGCGTCTCGACTATTGCGGACATATTCGACGCGCTGACGACGCGGCGTTCGTACAAGGAGCCTATGTCAAGCTACCGGGCGCTCAAGCTCATGAACGACGAAATGGCGCTGGATCTCGATACGGATCTCTTCAAGACTTTCGTGGAGCTGATGGGCAATCCGCAGGGGTAGAACCGCGGTCCGATGAGGCAGTGCCATCCGCGCTCGGCACCAAGACCGCCCGCTTCCAACTCAGAACCGTTCGTCTTCGAGCACTCGGATACCGGAGATTTGCGCGAACTTGAACACGCGCGCGCCGCCGAGGCGGTGACAGTAGCCGCTCAAGGACGGCACAGGCCCGACTGTATCGAGCGTCACCGGGTTCACGCGGCGCACCGACGGCTTGTTGCTCCACGTGGACTTGTAGCGCAGCAACAACGTACGCCGGCGCTGAATCGCGTCCTGGATGATCTCGCGCATGATCTGAGGCGAATAGGCCGGCAGTTGGATGTCGTCGTCGGGTGAGACCAACTTTTCCGCGGCGACGGTTTTCACCGCGTCTTCCGTGGTCGGCTGTGGCGGGCGTTGGGACTCGACCCACTGCACGGCCCAGTCCTCGGGCGCGCCGTCATCGAGCGTGCCTTCGCTGCGATCGATCGAAAGGCCAAGCGCCTTCAACGCCTTCTTGAATGATGTCAAGGCCCCCGGCTTCAACGCGACGGTGTACAAGCCGAGCCGGCCCTCGACGTGCTGGGCGAGGTCCGGCAACTGCATCGCGCTCGAGCACATGTCCGCGTCGTCAAATCGCACGAGCGTCGCGTTATGAATGCTCGGCGGGTTCGCGTCGCCGCTCCACGTGCGCAGCGCCGTACGATACCGGGGCGCCAGCGGCTCGACCACCATCGAATCGAGCGCCGCGACATGCAGCCCCCAATCGACGTCCTTCGTGAGGCATTCCTTTTTCAACACCAACACAAGATCGCCTTCGGGCGTTTCCGTCACCTCGCCGATTTCTTCAAGCCGATGCCGCACAAACAGCGATCTTGTGGCCCACGGCGCGCGCAGCGCGAGCCCGTCATCCTGAAGCAGGCAGCGTTGATCGGGCGTCGAATAGTCGACACGCGCTGCGATTTCGTCCGGGGTGGCAACCGTTAACACGAATCTTTCGCCGATACGGCGCGCTTCGGGATATTGCTCGACCAACTTCGCGGCGTCTTCGGCCCTCAGGCACTCGATCAGTTTGCACCCGGTGAAGATCGAAACGGAAGACGCTTTGCGCTCCCACGTCGCGATTTGGTCGACGACGTTCGCGGGCAACGCGCGGCGCGTATGGCGTTCGAGCGTCTGCGTGAACTGCTCGAACGTGACGCCGGTCTTCAGGCCGCGATAGATGCTGTCTTTGGTCAAGCGGTACGTGCTGACAATGCCGCCGCGCACGCGTTCGCAGAAGGTGTCGACCCGGCGCCGCACGACGGGCGTGCTTTTGTCGCAATACAGAATGACTTCGAAGTCCGGTTGCACAACGAGGGCTTCGTTGTCGGTTGTTTCGGGTTCGGCGGGGGCCTCGCCGATGCCGAGCGCAAAACGGCCCAATGGCGTCAGGCGAAATACGCGGCCCTCGTTCGCGAGCTGGACCATACCCAGCCGGCCCAGCACGCTCTGGATAATCCAGGCGATGAGGCGCTTGTCGTGCGCCTGCCATGATCGGTCGCGCCACGCGGGCGACGGGTCGTGCGTGTGGGAGGCAATGGCGCGCCAGCGCTCTTCGTTGAACAACACATTTGGGTCGGCGCGGCGGACGAGGTCCGCGAATGCATCGGAGGTATACCACGCGTCCGGCTGCAAGCACGCGAGCAACTGCGAGACAAGCACCTTGTGGTAGGTGCGGCGCAGCGACCCCGCCGGCAGGTGTTCATCGAGCGCGCCTTCAATCTGCGGGAAGAACAAATGAATGTCGAATAGGTCTTCCGACGAGAGGTACGCATCGAACATATCGCGCACCCGGTCGGCGGTATTCGACTCCGACCACCGGTCCGCCCGTTGCGTCACCACCAGCCGGCCGTCTCTTGCGTCGAGACAACCGGATTGACGTCCCATCATAAGCGCGAGCGCGAGCGCGTCCGGAGAGAGGCCGCTCTCGGCTGCGAGTTCTTTCGCGCGCGAAGCGTCGGATTTGTGTAACTCGCCCGTGGCGGTCACGCGCGGGGTCAACACTTCGACGATTCGCAGGACTTCGAGGATTGCGTCCGTCGCCGCATCGAGGGCCGGTCTATTTGCCGGCGCGTCCGGCGTTTTCGCTTCGGGCGCATCTGCCTGCGGCGGTAACGCGAAGTCAAGAGGCGGCGCGGGAGGCAGTGCGCGGCGCACGAGGTCCAGCGCGGCAAACGCAATGCCGTTTGTATTTTGGTCCGCACGCGCAAAATAGGAGAAGCCGAACGCGCCGTGTTGTTCTCGCGGCAAGGCCAGAACGAAGCCCCATGTCGCCAGCGACTGCAATACGGAGGCCATTGGCTCCGCTCCCGCCAAGGCGGGCACGCCCAGCACGTCACCGGCGGAGACCTGCGGGCGCTCGGCGATGAGCGCGAGTACGCGCCGTTCGGGCGCGGACAGCTCCCCTGCGACCTTTTCAATATGGAGGGGGTCTGTGAGTACTTTTTCGATGGCGCGCAGCCGGTTCGCCGGGTTGGACACGGCAAGGTTCCAGCGGTCGCACATTTGACCCAATGAGTCGATGCTGTACCCGCGCAGGCACTCTTTGACGCTAAACATTGGCGTCACGGGCAAGCCCTCGCGAGTAAGGAAGTTAGGAAGTTAGGAAGCGAGGAAGCAACGCTGGAAGAGTGCGAAAGAGGGAAGTAACGAGATAGCGAGACAGCGTCAAAATCAAACCGATGTATTGCAGCCCTGCTCATACCTGTAGAACCTGGAACTCGGTTTCCGGTACGCGTACCCGGGTTCCCAATTCCTGGTGTGTACCGCCCGCTCGTCATCCAACTACGCCCTAACTCCCGCGAACTGCGCACTACTTGCCGTTGGCCGGTCCAATGACTCTTGGCAGATGCCCGAGGGACTGCAGCCGCCGCGTAACTTCCTGAATGGCCTGAGGTTGCACCACTATGCAGGTGTCCGATATGCGCTGACCCAGAAATGGGCGCAGCGCCATGTCGCTCTCCATTTCGGTGAGCAACAAGGGGTCCGTCACCTCGACGACCGCGACTCCGTCATGTACCTTGAGCTGCTTCATTCGATTTCAGCCCTAACTCGCAGATGAACCGACTAAGCAGTATACCAGACAGGGACGGCAAATAAAACCTTCCGGCCCTGGGCAATGACGACGTTCCGCACCGGGGCTCCGGTAACGGAACAGCGGCAAAGCCTTCACTTTATATGTCCGGCGTGTTGCACTGGGGTGGGCCAAGTCGCAATGGCATCAAAGCGGAGCTTTTCAAGAGTGCGTTACGAAGTGGAAGCTTCGTAACGAGTAGACCCCAGGCAATGACGACGTTCCGCACCGGGGCTCCGGTAACGGGACAGCGGCAATGCCTTCACTTCATATGTCCAGGATGTTGCACTGGGGTGGGCCAAGTCGCAATGGCATCAAGGCGGAGCTTTTCAAGAGTGCGTTACGAAGTGGAAACTTCGTAACGAGTAAATCATGTGGAACGAACCACTTGGGTCAGTCGTACTCGAGGCGGGCGCGTCGTCGGACTGTGGGAAGAACAGGGCCGAACCTTCCGCTTGCCGCGTCGCAGGGTTACGTGCCCAGGACTTGCTTGGCGGCTTGGTAGCCGGGGGATAGGTGGCCGTACTCGCTGGCGGTGACGCGGGCGAGAGCGGTGACTTGTCCCCACCGCACGGACGAGCGCATGGCGTCGAACTCGGCGGTGGCGGTGCGGTAGTACTTTTCCGCGTGGAGGGCGCCGTCTTCGCTGGTGGCGAACTTGAGCATGAGGTCGAACGCGGGCCTCGCGTCGTGGCCGAGTTCGCCGTAGCGCGCCATGGTGGCGGCGGCGCGGAACTGGTCCTTGGCGCGGATTGCCTCTTCGGCTTCGCGCAGCAGGCCGGCGGCGTCGGTGGTCGTTACTTCGGCGAGGTGTTCGGGAAGGGGATACGGTTGCGCGTTCGAGTACTGGCTCGCGCCCGCGGTGTGGTATCCGCCGACGATGAGGCTGGCGACAGTGTTTCGCGGATTGCTCACGCGGGCGATGTTGCGCCACGCGTTTGCGGCGTCGGACGCATGCACGCCGATCGAGTCGCCGTGACAACTGCCGACCGGTTTGTCGGCGTTGGCCCATTTGTCGGGCCGGCCGGGATCGTGGAGGACAAGCATGTTCGCGGCGAGGGACATGGCCTCGCCGATGCACTCGGGCGAGTAGCCGGCGCGCAGCGATTGGGCGACGGCGGCGGCGGCTTCGTCGCGCGTGCCGCGAAACATCGTCGTCGCCAATTCGTTGAGCCATGTGTCGTCGCCGGATTTATCGCCCAAGGGTGTTTCGAGCAGGTCATATTGGTCGAGCAGCGCGGGCAGCACGGTGCGGATGGATGAGCGCGTGCCGCCGCGATCCAGGATGTCTTTTTCGCGCGACGCGCAGTACCGAATCGACTGACGCAAGAGGCAGTTCGCCCATTCCTGGCCAGCCAAATCGAGCGTGTCCCATGCGCGCCAAGCGAGGACGACGCGGTGTACATCGACCTCGTCTTCGACGGCGAACTGCAGGTGGTTGAACGCTTCGCCGACGGGGGCGTTCGACAAACTGGCGAAGGTACGGTCGGCCTTTTCGATATCGCCGGTGCGCGACAGGTCGCGCAGGTATTCGCCGGGCGCCGCGCCATCGGGAATCGGTTCGGCGACGATGGAACGCAGCGTTTCATTTGCGCGCCCGCCGAATTCCTGAATGCGGTCCGCGTTTCGATACAACACTTTCAGCACGGGCAGCGGCTGCAGTTCGAGTGGCAACTGCTGAGACATGGTGTATGCGGGCGCGAGCGCCATGAAGGTGTGGAAGCCGACGTAGTCCTGTCCGCCGAAGGTGCGCGCGTTTGCCAACGCGCCGGCCGCGACCATCGTCTTGAGACTTGTCCCGGACTTCAGCTTCTCGACGAGAATCGCTGTGAGCTTAACCGGTTCGGTGTCTTGCATCAGGGCGACAAGCGGTTCAAGTTCGCCGAACGTCAGGGCCTGTGGGGCGTCTGCAGCTTCGGCGGTTGCCAATCCGAGTTCCGTGGATAACGTTGTGCCGAGCCCGGCCAGGAGCATTCCACGGCCGACATTGCCGAGAAACTCGCGACGAGTATTGCTGCACACTTTGTTCTCCCAGGGCTCGCCTTGCATCGAGCAGGAGCCACGGCAACACGACGCACGCCCCGGTGCGCGGCCGGACTCGCCGTGTGATTTAGTCTCTGCCTGATTCGGCGGGTTGTCAATCGGGATTTTAGACAGGATGGGACATTGGGCGCGGGGCGTTTGCTACAATGCCGCCTCTTTGGGCGGGTGTAGCGACTTTGTGTTCTACATGGGATTGCAGGCACGAGTACGATTACGACGGCCGGACCGTAGGCGTCGGCTGAAGTTGGGTAACGATGAGAATTGGCGTCAACATTCTTGGGCTGGAGCCGGGATATGACGAGGAGGATGTTTACCTCCGGAATATCCTGGTGCGGATGCGGGAGATTCAGCCGGATTCGCAGTTTGTGTTGTTTACGGACGAGAAAAACCACGGGTCTTTTTCGGGGTGGGAGCGCGTGTTCGTGGGTAGGCCGCCGGACCATTTGCAGGGGCCGGTGAACGTCGAAAAGTCCCTCGACCGCGCGGCGAAAGCGGCGAAGGTGGACCTGGTGTTTTCGCCCCTGCAAACGGCGAGCGAGGTGACGGCGGTGCCGGTGGTTCCGTACGTGTTGGACCTGAGCTTCATCGAGTCGCCGGAAAAGGCGAGCCGTTGGTCCGCGGCGTCGCTGAACAAGGAGTTTCGCAAAATCTGCGCGCGGGCGCAGGTGATCGTCGTGCCGTCGGACAGCATGCGGCGGCGGTTGCTGGCGCTGTTGGGCGTGGCGATGGACCGGGTGGTGGTGGCGCCGCCGGGGGCGGACCCGGGGTTTGAGGCGAGCAACCCGTCGATCGCGGAAGAGCCGTATCTCGTGACGTGCAATGACACGCGGCACCGCGAGCATTTGGCGTTTGTGCTGGACGCGTTCAAGAAATTGATGGACGAGCTGCCGCACAATTTGGTAATCATTGGAAGGCCGGACCACACCGAGCCGGCGGATTGGGGCCCGCGCGTGCTGCGCGTGCACCAGTGTCCGGTGCCGCAGCGGGCGGGGTTGTTGCAGCACAGCGATGCTTTTATCAGCGCGTCGTTGCACGAGGGCGCGTGCATCACCATTCTTGAAGCGATGCGCGCGGGCGCGCGAATCATCGCGCCGCGCGTGGGGGGCGTGCCGGAGATCGCATCTACCTTGCCAATCTTCTACAACCACGAGAGTGTGGCGTCGCTTATCGGCGCGGTGAAGCGCGCACTGCAGGAGGAGAAGTCGGAGCGCGGGCGGCAGATCGCGTTCGCGCGTAGCCGCGCGCGGGAGTATACGTGGGAAAAGTGCGCGTGGGCGACGTTGAGCGCGTTTAAGAAGGTGCGGGCGTAACCGACAGCAACGCTGGATGGAGTACGACCGGAAAGTGCTATGGGAATGGCAAGTAGCAGGGGTTTATGGGAGCAATGGGAGGTATGGGACCTATGGGACCTATAGGACCTATGGGACCTATGCGACCTATGCGACCTATAGGACCTATAGGACGCATAGAGTGTCTGGGTAATTGCTCTTAGTATTAGTAAAGTATGGCGATAGTGGAATAAAATCGTCGAGTCTTGTAGACAAGGGGAATGCATGACTTACATTGATCTTTTCCGTACGCGAATAGCGCTCGTACAGGCTTTCCTCGTCGCCAATAAGTTCGATGGCATTCTGATCTCGCGCGCGGACAATTTTGCGATGGCGACGGGTGGAAAGCGCAACTGGGTGTGGACGGCGGGAGATTTGGGCGCGAATTCGCTGTATGTGACGAAAGGCGGCGACGCGTATTACGTCGGCAACACGATTGAGCAGGGTCGCGTGATGGACGAGGAACTCGCGGGGCTCGAGTGCGGGATTAAGAACTTTCTATGGTTTGACGATTCGCCCACGAATGTCGTGAAGAAGGAATTCAGCGGGAAGATCGTGAGCGACGACGGTTCGCTGGGCGAAAACGTAAACGGCAAACTCGCGATGTTGCGCGCATTGCTGACACCGGCGGAGTTGGAGAAGTACCGCGTGCTGGGCAAGCTCGCGGCGGAGTCGATGACCACGACTCTTGATGGCATTGAGGCGGGTATGAGCGAGGCGGACATCGCGGCGCAACTCGTCGCGGAGGGATTCAAACGGCGTTGCCAGGTGCCGGTGTTTCTCGTCGCCGCGGACGAGCGAATCACGAAGTACCGGCATCCGATTCCCACGCAGGGGCCGCTGCTCGATGGGCCGTTGAAGGAGCGCGTGTTGCGCGGGTACGTAATGGTCGTTGGGTGCTTCCTGCGCGAGGGGTTGGTCGTGTCGATGACAAGGTTCAAACGCGTCGGCGATATTCCGCTGTTCGTGCCGGACGCCTACAACCGCGTTTGCGCGGTAGACGCTGCGATGCAGGAAGCGACGCGGACGGGCGCGACGTTGGGCGACGTGTTTTCGGCGTGCCAGCGCGCGTACAAGGAGTTTGGGTTCCCGGAGAACGAGTGGCACAACCACCATCAGGGCGGCGCGACGGGTTATGCGGGCCGCACGTGCAAGGGAAGTCCCGGTGAGAAGTTTTTGATTTTGGATGATGCTTGGCGCAGGAAGGTGTACGAGGTGTCGGGTATCGGCACAGAGTTTGGGATGGCATTTGCGTGGAACCCTTCGGCGGTGGGCGTGAAGAGCGAGGACACGTTTATCTTGACGGCAAATGGGAAGAAAGAGATTGTTTCGGCTACGCCTTCGTTGGCGCAGGTTGATTTGGGGGTGGTGATGGGGCGTGCGACGGATGTGGTGAAGTCGGGGATTGTTTCGTGAAAATGGGAATGATGGGAAGAATGAGACGTATAGGAAATATGGAACACGCGCAACGCGAGTGCATACAATAACGGAATTGTCGAATTGAGACACAGGCTTATGACGACGAAAAGCCAAAGCGGCGTCTGTCCGCCGCCGCACTCCCGATAGTCCTATCAGCTATTGAATAACCGCCGGTTGGGTTTGATCAGCAATCCCGAAATCCCGGATTCGTTAATAGCCCTTCGAAATCTGGACGAGATGTACTTTCGGATGCCCAAACGACCGAGGTGGAATAGATCGACGTTCGGGCTTTGTCCCTGCCGGAAATAGAGCCGTTTGTAGCCTATGCGACTAAACTTTTCCCCTCCCTCCAGTTCGCCATTCCTCGCCTGTTTAGTCGCCGCCAGCCACTCCTCATAAGAATCGATTTCGATTGGTGCAATCGGTATAGAGATCATGTCCTGCACGTAAAACTCCGAGCGCTCGAAATCGAGAGCCTCGGGTGGGATGGAATTGTCCACGTAGACCAAGGTGTATGCCCGTTCGTCATGCTTGCCGCCGGTTACGGTCGTGGGATACTCGCGATAATTGCCCAGGTTGACCTGCCGGAAGACTTGGAGCGCCGCTTCGTTCAGTAGATACCCGTCTCTCCAGACGTATAAGGAAAGCGCGTCGGTCCATTTTGCCGGCCTTTTGAGTTTCTGCGCGGGAAGCCCATCAGGCAGGTCAGGAAATCCGAAGCTATCGACACACGATTGGTGACCCGGCTGCCCGCGCTTGGCTTCTACCACGGGCTCTGCCTGAGGAAAGGTCCCCACCGAGTCGTCCTCCGCCGTCTTAAATTCCCAGTAGTCCGGAGAAGGCGCCAGGTCTGCCACAGGTTTCTCGGCGGCGGCCTGCATTTGCTCGGCAGCCTCGTCAAGGGGATGCTTGTCGTCGATCATCGTGCTTCCTCCCCTCTTTATCATAGGACCAGCCGCCCGAGTGCTTTCGACTGTGCGATAGTAGCATGGACCACACGCCCATCCGCATCCGACAGTCTGAATTCCGCGGCTCGGTAGCAGTTGGGGGGCTTCCCGCAGTCCATACCGATTGCTTAATAGAGTTATTTCATTCGTAGCCGCTTCATACCTCTCTTATCCTCAGCGATCCATGCATTGATTTGCCCGCGTGTGAACTCGCGTGGCGGTGGAAGAGGGGTGCCGGTATCGCACAATTGCTTAACGAGGAATCGAAGCAATTCTTGTTTGCCTTCGCGTGACAGGGAGTCTACGGCGGCTTTCATTTCAGCAAGTGTAGTCAATTTTATACGATACCCGCATTAATCACGGGCGGGACGCCCGTGCTCCTTTAGCGCTCGATCGTTACCGGAATTCCGCAGAGTACTGCGGTGCCGGAGGGGACATCGAGGCACATCTCGTCGCTTAGTAGGTTGCTGTTTACGCCGGCGTGACCGCTTGCGACAGCCATTGCTGCGCCGTCGGCGTTGTGGCCCCAGCCGTGGGGGGCGCTGACGGTGCCGGGCATGATGGCGTCGGTGATTTCGATGGGGATGCGGATTTCGCCGGCGCGGGACCTTACGTTTGCTTGCGCGCCGTTTGTGAGTTGGAGGTCGCGGGCGTCGTCAGGATGCATTTGGAGCGTGCAGCGCGGTTTGCCCGAGACGAGCATCGGCAAGTTGTGCATCCACGAATTGTTCGATCGCACTTCGCGCCGGCCGATGAGCACGAAGCCGTTCGTGTCGTCGGTCAGCCTCTGTTCGAGGCGCGCGATATCCGCGATGATGACGTCCGGCGCGAGTTCAATTTTGCCGGACTTGGTGCGCAGCACCTCGGGGATGCGCGGTTCGAGCGGGCCGAGGTCGAGTCCATGCGGGTTCGCAGCGACGCGATCGAGCGTGAGCCCGTTCGGATTCGCGCCGAAGCCCTCGCCGTATGGGCCTGTGCGCAACATAAAATCAAGCAGGCGATCGGGACCGCGCCGCGCACTGAGCGCGGCGAGAATTTCGTCTGTGTCGCGACCGCTGATGTTCGAAGTGCTCTCCCCCACTTCGCGCTGAATCAACGTCATGAGCACCATGTCGTCGAGGAGTTTCGTGTCGGCATTGGCGCCCATCCCGCTGACGACGCCAACCAGGCGGAGTATCGTGTCCCACTCTTCGGGTTGGCCGTCCGGGATTGGAAACACCGGCGGCGAATAGCGCGCGGCGTTGCGTACGGCGAGTTGGCCAAACGCGAGGTCGTAGTGCGAAACCTCGAGCGGTGACGGTCCCGGCAGAATGACGTTGGCGTGGCGCGTCGTTTCGTTGAGGTAGACGTCGAGGCTAATCATGAACTCGAGCGAATCCAGCGCCTTGGCGAGGCGCGCACCGTTCGGCGTACTCAGGACTGGATTGCCCGCGACGGTGATGAGGGCGCGGATTTGACCGTCGCCGGGCGTTTCGATTTCTTCCGCGAGACAGGCGACGGGCAATTCGCCGAAGATTTCGTTTGCGCCGCGCACGCGGCTTTTCCAGCGTCCGACTTTCGCGCCGCGGCCGACTCCAGGCGTGCCTTTCGTATTACCGGGGCCGATGGCGGCCTTGGGGAACATCGCCCCGCCCGCGCGATCGAGGTTGCCGGTGATGATATGAATGACGTCCGGCAACCAGTTGGCGATCGTTCCGAATTCTTGCGTGCAGGTGCCGATGCGGGCGTAGACGGTTGCGCTGGGCGCTTTCGCGATTTCGCGCGCGATGCGGCGAATGGTGTCTGCGTCAATACCACAGCGCGGAGCGACACGTTCCGGCGTGAACGCCATCGCGACATGGCGGACTTCGTCAATGCCCGTTGTCCATTGATCCAGCCGGTCCGGATTGATTAATCCATCTTCGAACAGCGTGTGCACGATCGCGAACAAGAAGTACGCGTCCGTGCCGGGGCGAATGAAGTGGTGTTCGTCGGCGGCTTCGGCGGTCTTCGTGCGGCGCGGATCGATGACGACAACTTTGCCACCGCGCTGGCGAAGGCGGCGGAGACGTCCCGGGAAGTTTGGCGCGGTCATCATGCTGCCGTTGGACACGAGCGGGTTTGCGCCGAGGATGAGCATGTAGTGCGTGCGATCGATGTCGGGAATCGGCACGCTCAGGCCCGTGCCGAACATCAGCGCGGAGGCCAATTGCTTCGGAAACTGATCGACGGTGCTTGCGGAAAAGACGTTGCGAGTTCCGAGCGCTTTCACTAACGCGGGGAGATAGGCCGTGAGGGCGATATTGTGGACGATGGGGTTTCCGAGATAGATGCCCACGCTATCTGAGCCGTGCTGTTCGCGAATGTTTGTGAGACGTTCATCGATATGGGCGAACGCTTCGTCCCACGTCGCTTCGCGAAAGACGTTGCCGTCGCGAATCCGCGGCGAACGCAGCCGGTCCGGGTCTGCATCGAGTTCGGCGAGCGCCGCGCCTTTCGGGCAGATATAGCCTTCGCTGAATGCATCCGCGGCGTCACCTTCGATGCGCGTGACACGACGGCCCTCGGTATCAATCTGCAACCCGCAGGTCGCTTCGCACAGAGGACAAATGCGGAGATGTGACGGCATGAGGCACCTCGCCGATCATGTCTGGAGTGGACTCAGTATACCGAAGGGTGCGTGGACTTGCCATCGCCCTTCGAAACCACCGGATTAAAGGTCCTCAAGCGGCACACCCCGGCCCTCGCGCACGCTCCTTCTCGCCGCGTCGATTCGGGTGAGAAATCGGGGATCGTTTTCGAGCCGATAGTCGAACCAATCGTCTTCGGAAGCGAATCCTATAAGTACCCCCGCCGGCTTCCCATGTCGCGTAATGACGATTTTTTCCTTCTCGGCCAAGCGCAGGAATTTCGACAAATCGTCTTTCACTTCGGATAGCGCTACTTTCTTCATCAAGGTTCTCCCATCTCGGCGAGCCAGCGTTGTGCATCCGGCTTGGCGAGGATAGCGAGTACGTGCACCCGGTATCCTTCAATATCGTAAAACACTCGAACGTCGTCGATCCGAAGCCGAAACTGTGGCTTGGAAATCCCTTCCAGGCGTTTGATTCGGCTCTTACTAACTCGCGACGGTGCGTACCGCAAGTGCCGCTCGATGCCGTCCTTCACAGCAGACCGGATATTTGCGGGCAACCGTCGGAGATCGTCGACTGCCTCCGAGGCGAGAATGATCTCGTACTTCATTCTAGCTATATTCTAGCCAGATTCGAGAGGGTGATCAAGGGGAGATTCTATCGGCGCGGTCCCAATCCGTATTCGGGAAGCTTTGGTTGTTTGAATTCGCCGGCGAGGGCGCGGGCGATCCAGGATTGGGCTTCTTGATCGGGTTCGTTTTGTTGGGCGTATTGAAGCACTTCTTTCGCTTGTGGTCCGCCAATTTGGCCCAGGGCGCAGGCGACAACACCGCGAAGTTTGGGGTCAGCGTCACGGTAGAGTAGTTGCGCGAGATTCGGAACGACGCGCGGGTCGCCGAACTGGCTGGCGATATAGACGCATTGGTAGCGTTGCGCGAAGGGGCGCGAGATGTCGGCAGCGATGTTCAGCGCGTCGGCGATAATTTTGTCGCGCGCGGTGGAGGTGGCTTCGTTCGCTTTTAGGATGACCGCCCACATGCCGGCAAAATCGTGATACCCCGCTTCGGGGTTGCCGATGCGATTGATGAAATACGCTACGTCGTGCGACGCGATAAACTCCTTCGTGTACATGCCGGGTTGGAGTTTCTCCGCCGGCTCGCCGGTGATGACAGCAAGCGTTTCTTCGTGCCGTTGCTCTCTCGCGAGATCCGCGGGCGTTTTGCCGGCCAAGTCGCGAATGGTTGAGTCGGCGCCATGTTGCATCAGCGTTTGCGCCGTGCCGTTGTGCCCGTTTTGCGCCGCGTAATGCAGCGGGGTCATGCCGCCGCTGTCGCGCGCATTGGGGTCCGCGCCGGCCGCAAGCAGCCTGGTGACTTCTTCCAGGTGTCCGCCAGCCGACGCGGCGTGAAGCGCGGTCTTATGGTCTACCGGCGTTTCTTTTGCCGGAATGGCCACGGTTTGCGTTCGGTTCCACGCGAAGTACCCGACGAACAGCGCCACAGGAAATGCGATGATTGCCGCCAGAATCGCCGTCGCGAGAATCTTCCAGACAGCAACGTTACGATTGGATTGCGGAATTGGCACGGGGGTTGTCGGTTCAACCCAAGGGTCCCTGCCCGCATCTGCTCCCAGTTGTCGCCACGAGAAGGCGACTTCCTCGGGCGAGCCCATGCCCGCGACCACGCGCTTGGCGTCGTCGATCGTGATGACGACTTGGGGAGCGTTCTGCGCCTGTTCGTGGATATGCCGCTGGAGGTCTTCGACCACTTCGTGCGCGTCCGCACCGCCGCCTTCGAGGAGCACCCTTACTTGGCGAAGGTAGCGATCAGTGTACGCTTTGGCTTCGTCGGTCCAAGTTTTCATTTCCGGTCACTCCTGTTTCGCTGTAACTTGTCTGAGAGATTTGCGCCGTGCTTTACGGTCCAGCTCCCGGCTGGGTTCCGTTTCCGCGGAGCGATTCGATTCCTCTGGCCAGTTCGTCCCAGTGGGCGTTCATCATTGCCCAGCAGCGGCGTCCTTCCGGGGTCAGGGCGTAGTACTTCCGGGCCGGGCCATTGGGGGATTCTTCGAGGCGCGTGACGACCAGCCCGACTTTGCGCATGCGTGAGAGCAAGGGATAGACAGAGCCGTCGGCAATGGCAAGTCCGGGCTGCGCGGTAAGACGCTTTACGAGGTCATAACCGTATAACTCTTGCTGGGAAAGCATGTTAAGAATGCAGAACTCGACGAGTCCTTTTCGGAGCTGGGTGCTCCAGTTGTCGATGTTGAACGTGTCTGGATCATTCATGAGACGGATACACTTCGTCTGCTTCGCGCTATAGCTTATCATAAGCTATATAGCTTTGCAATATAGCTGTCGAAGACCTGGGGAAACAGATAGGGCGCTGGATTGGTACCCCGCGCGTCGGTAGCGAAAAAATGTCAAACCGCGCAGAAAGGATGCAATAGAGAAAGGGAGCCGTCGATGTGAGATTGGGGGTGGAGTCGCCTTAAACAAAAAGGGCGGCCTTTAAGCCGCCCCGTGGAGAGATGTGATGTCGTTGGGATGCCGCCGTTACGGAAGAATCTCCGGCGCGGTGTCGGGTTCGAATTTCTGGTGGCAGTCGTTGCAGGTCTTGATGAGGGCCGTAGTCTTGGTCTGAACGTCGGCGAAGTCTTTCTTCGCGGCGGCATCCGCCAATGCGAGACCGGCCTTCTTCATGGCGTCGGCCATGGGATCCCATTCGGGAGTGTTTTCGTGTTCGCCTTCGCGCAGCATGGTGAGGATGGCGACTTCGGCGGTGGCTTCGCCTTGGTCTTGTATCACGCGCCAGCCTTTGGGCGTGGTGGGAGCTTCCTTAATGGCGCCCTTTAAAGTCTCCATGATTGGATCGGAGAACACTTTCATAAGGCGATCCGTCTTCATGACCGGCGCGGTAGGCGGCGCGTCCTGCGCGAAGACCCACTGCGTGGAAACAAGGCCAAGCGCGAGGAGCGCGCACATGCAGACAAACGCAAACCACTTCATTGATACAGCCTCCATGGGTAATTCGGGTAAAAACCAAAGGGGAGAGAGTAACCCCAGGATAAATCCATCGTCAAATTGAGGGAGGCGGCGGGGAATTTTGGATTTTGGATTTTGGATTTTGGATCAGGAGGAACCACTTTAGCTGGCCCCAGGCGAGGGGAATTTTCGCGGCGTAGCAGTGGACGGCGTAGCCGACGGCGATGGGAAGCGAGTGGCCTTTGCGCCAGGTTCTTATCGTGAGGCGAATCAGAATAAGTCCTATAAGTCCTATAAGACCTATCTTCAGCCAAAGCGGTGCGACTATGAGCGTGGCGAGAAGAATGAGGTACGCGCCCGCCCACGCGAAGTTTCGGAGGACGTTGGGTTTCCAGAAGGGATCACTGGTGTTCCAGCAGCGGGATGCGATCTCGATGTAGGCGCGGCCGGTAGTGGTGCAGCGTTTCCAGTAGTCGCCAAGGCCGCGGAAGCCGAGATCGTGTTTGGCCATGCGCTTGGCGAGATACCAGACTTTGTGAGCGGTCTCGTTGCGGATACGCCAGCACAGGAGCGGCTCTTCGCCGGTGCTGACGTCTTCGGGGAAGCGGCCGGCCTTCTCGAACACGTCGCGACGATACATGGCCGCGCCGCCGCAGGTGTCCACTTCGCCTTCGCGCGGGTTCCAATCGATTTGGAGCACGCGAAAGAAGAAAGACGTGTTGGCCTCCTCGAGCGCGCCGGATACCACGGCGACGTCCGGGCGCAGATCGAGGAATGCCATGGCGAGCGCGGGCCATTCGGGATCGAGGTACATGTCGCCGTCGATAAATTGGATGTACTTGCCGCGTGCGTGCGCTGCGCCGAGGTTCCGGTTTTCCGCGGCGCGGCGTCGCTTGTCTCCACCGAGGACGCGAACGCCGGGGACGCTGCGCGCTTCGGTGAGGCTGTTGTCTTGCGAGCCGCCGTCTACGTAAAGGATTTCGTAACGCGCGCCGGGCAGGCGAATCGCGCGTACAGATTCCAGGCACGCGCGAATGTGTGCGCCTTCGTTATAGCCAATGACGACGAACGACAAGTCGGGCGAGTCGTCGGTCATTTTGTTTTCAGGCTTTCGTCTTCGAGTGCGCGCCAGAGGTACCACGAGGCAATTGTGCGGTAGGGACGCCAGCCGTTCCGTTCGGCGACGGACTCCATTTGGGCTGCGGTGGGCGTGCCGCTAAGGCCATAGTGCCTTTGGAAGGCGTTGCGGATTCCGAGGTCGCCGACGGGCAGTACGTCGAGCCGGCACAGCGAGAACATGAGGAACATGTGCGCGGTCCACACGCCGATGCCCTTGACTTCCGTGAGCATGGCGACAATCTCGTCGTCGCCCATGCGGGAGAGACGGTTCAGCTTGAGCGACCCGTCCTGCAACCTTGCGGCGAGGTCTTTCACGAAAGTTACTTTTCCGTTCGACATGCCTGTGGCGCGCAGGACGGCGTCGGGTGTGGCGAGAATCCGATCGGGCCTCGGAAAGCCGTTCGGGCCGTAAACCGCGCGGAACCGGTTGATGATGGTCTCGGCCGCCTTGCCGCTGAGCTGCTGCGAGATTATCGCGCGCACGAGGATTTCGTAGTACCCCCGGTGGGGACGCAACGCGCAGGGCCCGTTGCGGCGGATCACACCGCGGAGAAACGGATCGCGGCGAGAAAGGTGCCTCTCCCCCACTCGCAACGCGTTAGCGATTTCCGACTGATTGGATTGGGTTGCCATTCCTGTTCCTGCTCGTGTTCGTGCCAGCAATCGTAATCGCAATCGTAGTCGAAGATCATCTGCGATACGTTTTTGGAGTATGTGGACGCGATGGAGTCTGAAACGCGGCGCTCAGTTTATTCTCGCTTGGTCTCGGTCATCAGTTCTTGTACACTTGCGCGCTGAACGTGTGGAGGTTGCTTTGTTGACCGTATTGACTGTTGCGTTGGCCGTGGCCGCGCTGTATCTGGGTGTAATCTCGGCGTATTTGTTGCTGCTTACGATTGGATCGTACCTGTGGAGTAAGAAGGTAGACGCGACTGCGCCACCGCTTCGTATTGCGGTGCTGTGTCCGGCGCACAACGAAGAGCTGCAAATCGAGAATACGGTTGCACAACTGCTTGCGTCCGACTACGCGTCCGACCGGTTCGATGTGTTCGTGATTGCCGACAACTGCACGGACGCGACGGCGAAGCGCGCGCGCAAGTCGGGCGCGACGGTGTTCGAGCGAACGGACAAAGTCCTGCGCGGGAAGGGCCAGGCGCTGGACTGGTGTTTGAAGTCGCACGCCGATGCATTTCGCGGATATGACGCGATCATGCTGGTCGACGCGGATGCCACGGTCAATTCGAGATTTCTCGCGGAGGTGTCGGCGAGTCTGTCGCATCCCGACGTAAGGGTCGTGCAGGCGTGGAATGGTGTTTCGAATCCCGATGCGGGGTGGCGCACGGCGCTGACGTGGGCGGGGTTTGCCCTGATCAATGGTTTGCGCCCCGCGGGGCGAAGTTATTGGGGCGGCACGGCGGACATCAAGGGGTGCGGCATGGCGTTCCGTTCGGACGTGCTGTTGTCGTATGGCTGGCCCGCGTATTCGATTGTAGAAGACATCGAATTCTCGATTCGATTGTTGATCGACGGAATTCTCGTCTACTTCAATCCGGACGCGGCGGTTATTTCCGAGATGCCGACGACGACGGCGCAGGCGGAACCGCAACGCCGCCGGTGGGAGAGCGGGCGACTTCAAACGGTCATCACATACGCGCCGTTGCTGTTGAGGGCGTTTGCGCGATCGCCGCGGTGGCGGTACATCGATATGCTGCTGGAATTGTGCGTGCCGCCGTTGTCGCTGCTGGTGTTCCTGGAACTCGCGTGCGTGGTGGCCGCCATGTTTGCCGGTTGGCAGTGGGTTGTCGCTTTTGCGTTGTGTCTGGCGGCGACGGGCGTCTACGTCGTGGCCGGATTGCGCCAACGAAACGCGCCGCGGGAAGTGTGGATGGGATTGCTCGCGGTGCCGTTGTTTTTGTTTTGGAAGATTCCGTTCTATTTGCGGCTGGTGACGGGAAGGAAGCAGGAGGCGTGGGAACGCACGAAGCGGATCGCGGAGGTGGAACGCGAGCAGCGGGAGAAGTAGCGCGGGGAGATGGGACGCGGGATAGTCGCGGTGTGAGTCAAAGCGGAGCTTTTCGAACGGCGTTCGCGAGCGAGCCGCCGTTGGAGCGCGTTCCCAACTGGAAAGTTGGGAACGAGAGCAAGAGTGCGTTGAGCTGGACTGGAAAGTTGGGAACGAGAGCTAAAGGACGAAAAGGGGCCGAAGCGACCCAAAGGACAGCGGGCAGGAATCAAAAAGCAATTCGTGTTGGAGAAACGTATCGGCCGGCCCGTTGATGCTATCGGGCCGGCCGATTAGATTCGAATGCGCGACGGTTACTTGATCGAGTCTTTGGCCTGCTTGGCGATGCGGAACTTGAGCACGCGCTTCGCAGGGATTTTGATCGTGGCGCCGGTGGCCGGGTTGCGGCCCATGCGCGCCTTACGGTTTACGACGACAAGTTTGCCGAGGCCGGGAATTGTGAATCCGACTTTGGCTTCCTTGTACGCGAGCGCGGTGAGTTCGCCCAACAGACCGGCCACGTCTTTCTTGCTTAGACCGGACTTGTCGGCGAGCGCGCCGACGATCTGCGACTTGGTCATTGCTTTTTTGCCTGCCATTCTTATCTACCTCCTTCGAGTATTCTTTCCCAGTTCCCCACATCCTCACATCTCGTGAAAACCGGCGGCGCGATAGGCGTCGCCCACGGGTTGATTCGCCACAGGTGGCTGGGAGCCCACCCGGCCCGACGCTTGATCTACAAAGTAACGGGGCTTTTGTCAAGCCCTATTTTCGGGGCTAAAATGAAATTGACCTCCGAATCGCCCTGTATTTACAGGGGTATTCGCCCAGGGAGCATTCGACCGCATGCCGAATTGCGCGCAAATCGTTGTGTCGAAACGCGTTGCATATTGCTTGATCGCCCTGTAAACAGGGCCTAGAATCGCGCTTCGCGGCGGCGCCGCGCGTGGGGAAGAAGTCGATGCGTGGAACAATTCGATGCTCGTAGCGGTACTTGGGGGTGCGGCGGGAAACGTCGCCGCGCTCGACTCTGCGCTGGCCGAGATCGATGATCGGGGTATCCACACCGTGTTGTGCACGGGAAACCTTGCGGTGGGGGACAGTGATGGAAACCGCGTGATTGAACGGCTGCGCGAGCGGCGCGTCACCTGCGTGCAGGGCGAATTCGATCGGTTCGTTGTGCGCGCACTGCGCAAGGCCGACTCGCTTCGGAAGCGCTTGACGGAGGCTGCATTCGAGGCGATCGTCTGCGCGCACGAATCGTTGGCGAGCGAGAACGTCGAGTATCTACGCGCATTGCCGCATCGCCTGACACTTTCGTTTGAAGGGAAGACTATATGTCTTTGCCACGGCAGCGTGACAAGCCAGGGCAATGCGCTGCACGCGGACGATTCGCTCGAGGTCTTCCGGCGACAGAGGGAAGCGGCGAATTGCGACGTAATCGTTTGTGGATCGGACGTCGAAGCGTTTGTGCGGGAAATCGATACGACGCTGTTCGTGAATCCGGGACGAGTGGATGCGGTGATGGGACGCGCAGCATTCGCGGTGATCGATACGGATGGAGTGCCGGCTATTGGGGAGCTTGTGCGCGTTGGGTGTTGAGAATGGGAGTAAAGAGAGCAATGGGCCCACGAATCTGGAGCGATTCATTTTGAGAACACCGTCTGCTTCGTGCTCGTGACCCGTCATCGTACTCGATCCTTTCGAGTATCGAGTGCGAATACGATGACGGGTCACGAGCACGAGCACGCGGTGCGGTCGACCTTGAAATTCTCTAGGAGAGCGACGGCAACAATTCTATGAAGTGTGCCCAATTCTCGAAGATGTGGTCGGCGGTGGTGGTGTTGCGGTAGCGGTCGTGATCGCCGACAAAGAGGCCCGCGCTGGCGCCTACGGCTTTCGCGCCACGAACATCCGTGCCTTCCAGATCGCCGATGTGAAGCAGTTCTGACACCGCCACGCCGAGCGCCTTCGCGGTGCTTTCAAACATCAGCGCTTGCGGCTTCGCGACGCCGACTTCGTCGGAGAACGCCATGTGCCGGAAGTGCCGCGTATACCCATTGCGATCAAGGATTGTGCGCAATGACCTTCCCGGGCTGATTCCTGCGTCGGAGATGATGCCAATGGGAACGCGCGCAGATGCGGCGCGCACGGCATCGAGTCCACCGGCGATAGGGCTCGGCGGGTATTCGAGAATCGCGGCGCCAAAGACGCCCGCGAGTTCGTGCGCAACGTGGCCGGGGATGGAAACGTCGAGCTCTCGCGCGACAATACGAACGGCATCCATGGGGCCGAGCGTCACCTGGTATTGAATGTGGTGTTCGAGGAACTCCCGCTCAGAGGTTAGCAGTGCGTCGCGCACGGCTTCGGGGGCGGCGCCGGTCACGCGGCAGACTGCATTGATGCGAATTCGCCGACGCTCGGCGGGGTCTCGCTGGTCGCTGAAGAGTGTACGCCAAAAATCGAAGGTGATTGCGCGAACCGGCACGGCTAGAACTCCCGGCGGTCTTCTTTGATGCCGTGTTTGGCGATGAGATCGTCCGCGAGCTTCTGCAATTCCTCGGGGAGGTCGCGCGTGCGATGGCGGAGAAAACGCGCGGGCGAACCGACCCAAATCTCGAAGGGCGGGACGTCTTTCGTGACCATCGCGCCAACGCCGATGACGGCGCCTTTGCCGATATGCACGCCTTTTGAGACGTAGGCGCCGCTGCCGATCCACGCGCCTTCTTCGATAACGACCGGCCGGTAGTAGTTCGGCACGTAGCGCCAGTTCGCTTCGGTGCCGTAGATGAGGTGCGTGCCGTCGCGCACGCGGGAGAACTCGCCGAGTCCGACCATGTCGTGAATCTCGATCAATTCGCCGCATTCGACGATGGCATTCCAACTGAGAAGACAGCGGTTACCGATCACGATCTTCGCGCCCTCGCCGGCGCGGAGTTTTACGTCGTCGCGCACGCGGCAGTAGTCGCCGAGTTCGACGTGGCCCTCGACCGTGAGGTCGCGCCCGATAAACCGGCAGCCCTTGCCGAGTTTGGCAAATTTTCGCGAATGGACAAAGTTGCGGTATGCGCGTGTGATTCCATTCATACGCCGGGGATTCTCCTTGATTGCGGAAAACTATTTTAGCAGGCGCGGCCACGCCGGGGGAAATGCGACGCGGATGTGCTCGATGATTCGCATGACACATGCACGCGTTGCGAAATCTGGCGGGCCGTTATTGCCGGTGGCAGACTGTGCACACGACACTACGAGCATGGTACGCTCTCGCTTTCTTGTTTAGACAGACCCAGCGGGCCGCATATGGAATCCATTCCACTCGAACCAATCAGCAAAGTGCTGCTCTTCTTTCATCTGGCGGCGGCGATTGTGGCGCTGGCGAGTTCAGTGCATTTGCTGACGCGGTTCTGGCGCGCGCTCAATGGCGTGTATTTTTCGCAGGCGCAATTGCACGCGAGAATTCTCGCCATATCCTATTCGGTTGCGTTCGTATTGGGCGGACTGGTCTACCCGACATTTCGGATTCGCGTGCGGCATGATTTTCTGGATGCGGCGATTCCGTGGGCGACAGGTTTGTTCGAGATCAAGGAGCTGGGCGCGTCGATCGCGCTCATTCCCGCGATCGGCGTATGGATGCTCGCGCGCAGCATCGATTTTGGAAACAACGAACATCGTCCATACATCGTTGCCTGCATAATTTTTACGGCGTGTGTGCTCGGAGTGCTCGCGTATAACGCGTGGGCGGGCTGGTATTTGGGGACGTTGAAGTCCATTTGAGCATGAATGGAATCCCAAGACGTGACGAACGGTGGCGATGAAGACTGAATCGAGCGGAAATCCCGCATTTGTGTTGTTGACGACCGCTGTTGCGGCGGCGGTGTTTTGCGCGGTGTTTATGTGGAACCCGCCGTCGCCGAGGTTCTATCCGATGGAGCGAGTGTGGCGGATGCCGAGCGAACCGGCATCCGGACCGGCCATGGGGTGGTATGGCCGTACGGGGACGGCGCTGCTCGCAGCGGCCGTCGTTTCCGGTGCGGCGGCGATTGGCCTTCGGACTCGGGCCGCGTCGCGCCGAATCGCCTTGAGTCGATCCGCGGTTTATGCGATTGCGGTCGTTGTCGCGGCGACTCTTGCGTCGTCCTTCGCGGGAATTGCATACGAGCAACGGGCCTGGTTTTCGAAGCCGCCGAGCGTGCCCGAGCCGGACCACGAGTACTGACGGGGGCTTCCCGGGCCGGCACCCGTCGTATCACGGCGTTTTTCAAAGCCTTGCGGCGCATTCCGCGAGTTCACCAGAGCGGCAGGTTGTGCTATAGTTAGCGCCGGTTTTTGCTGTTTTCCGCTTTCTGGATTGGGGGGACGATGGCGGATTCAACGGAGGGGCAAGCTATGCGTCGACGTGAATTCCTTAAGGCTGGCGTGGCGGCGTGCGCCGGGACGAGTCTACTCCCATTTGCAGGCGCACAGGAGGGCGAGGAGGGCCTGCGGGCCAGCGGAATGCCGGCGGCGAAAGCCGATTCCATCATCTATATTTGGCTGCCGGGCGGTGTCGCCCAGACCGACACGTGGGATCCGAAGCAGTTCACGCCATACGCCGCGGGCATGAAGGGAAGCGATATTCGCGGTACCTGCAAGAGCATTTCCACGTCCGCCGATGGCATCATGCTGGGCGAGGGCCTCGGGAACGTCGCGGCAATGATGCACAAAGGTGCGATTCTGCGCACGCTGACGAACGAGACGAAGTTCGGCGCGGTGCATCTGAAGGCGCAGTACTACGCGAAGACCGGCTATCTCTTCCCTGCCGGGTTCAAGGCGCCGAGCCTCGGGGCGATGGTGTCGCGCACGCTCGGGCGCCGCGACAAGAACGTGCCCGCCTACATCGACATCGGACGCGACATCAACACGAGCAACGAAGAGTACCTGTTCATTAACGAATACATGGGCCCCGGTTTCCTCGGCGTGGGCCATGCCCCGTTCATGATTCCGGAACCGGCGGAAGGATTGAAGACGCTGAACGCGGTCGCGGGAATGCACCCGGACCGGCTCGACCGGCGGCAGGCGTATCTGCAGTCCGTAGCCGGGATGTCTGCGCAGGAATTGCGCGACGCGAACGCGGTGAAGGACTACATGCGGGTGATGGAAGACGCGCGCGCGATGATGGACTCGCCGGTGAAGAAGGCGTTCAACTTCCGGCAAGAGGAAAGCGAAGAGACGCTGAATGCTTACGACGTGGGTCACCGGTTCGGATGGAGCTGCCTGCTCGCACGGCGACTGGTTGAAACGGGTGCGCGCTACGTCGAAGTCGAATATCAATATGCGCCGTTCAAGGGCTTCGACATGCACGAGGACGGGCAATCGCGGATGGTGACGATGAAGCAGTACATCGACAGGCCCATCGGCCGGTTGATAAAGGAACTCGACGAACGCGGGTTGCTCGAGCGCACACTGGTCGTTATCGGCACCGAGTTCGGGCGCACGATTGCGGACAAGCCGTCCGCCGGGCAGGAAGCCGAGGGCTTCACGGAAAAATCCACGGGCGAAAACCTCGTCATCGAAAACGAGAAGATGTACGGATTCCATGGACACTTCAGCAGTTGCAACTGCATGCTGTTTTTCGGCGGGGGCATCAGGGGCGGCGCCATTCATGGGAAGACGGCGGATCTTCATCCCATGCTGCCGACCGAGGGCGCGACGAAACTGATTGACGCGTACGCGACGATCTACCACCTGCTTGGGGTGGCGCCGGACGTGTATTACGTGACGGAAGGGCGGCCCGTGTACGTCACGGAACTGGGCAAGGGCAAGCCGATCGATACGCTGATCGCGTAACGGGAAGTTCGGAGTACAGGAGCGATCATGAGTTTGTTCGAAGCATTCTCCAATTCGTCGATGCTGCACGCGGCGGTGGTCCATTTGCCGATCGTATTCGTGCTGCTGGGCGTTCCGCTGATTTATTACCTGGCGATTTCGCAGCAGAAGACCGAGGCGTTGCGGTGGTTTACCGTCGGATTCTATGCGATCACCGCGGTGATTTCGTACGCGGCGCTCGTAACCGGCCACGGCGCGATGGATCGGATTCCAAACGATCACCGTGTGGCGAAGGAAGTATGGGACCTTGTCGGCCAGCACGAAGAGATGGGCGAAAAGGTGTGGTTGTTCGCGGCCGGCGTGACGTTGCTGCTGGCCTTGAGCGCGATTCCGGTCCGCGTTATTCGGCAATTGTTTGTCGGCATCGGCATGCTTGCGGCGATCGTGCTGGCGGTATGGGTGGCGATTCTCGGCCATTTCGGCGGCATGCTCGTATATCAGCATGGCGTCGGCACGCCGGCAATGGGCGAACTCACGGCACAACCCGCACCAGACGAGCAAACCGCACCGGCAACTGCGGAGCCAGCGCCCACCGATCGGGCGCCCGCCACGCTCGATCCTCCCGCGGACGATTTGGTGCCTCCGGCGCGCGCCATCGACATTGAAGCGGCAAAGGCGATCAGTTTTACGAAAGATGTCCGGCCCATTCTCGAGGAGAATTGTGACGAGTGCCATAATCCGGAGAAGATGCGGGGCGACTTCGATACCACTTCGGTACTTGCGATGGCGGAAGGCGGGAAGAAGGGTGGCGTTGGTGTGGTACCGGGCAAACCGGACGAAGGGTCTCTGGTCAAGTACATTCGCGGGGCGATGCAGCCCCAGATGCCGAAAGGCGAAGACCCGCTGACGGAAGACCAGTTGCACGTGATCCGTCAGTGGATTGCCGCTGGCGCCTTTGACGATTCGTCCGGCGCAGCGCCCGCGGCTGCGCCCACCGTAGAGACTGCACCAAGCGGGGAGCTGCCCGAAGCGGAAGCAAAGCCGGAAGAGTCAGTGCCGACGAGCGCCCCCGAAGCTGAAGCGCCCGTCCCCGAAACGACGCCCGAGCCAGCCGCGCCGGCAAATGAAGCGCCTGAGACTACGCCCGCGGACGCGGCCCCGGCGGCCTCAACGACAAGCGCGCCGTCGATCGACGAATTGCTGTTCAGCGGCGGACCAGAGGACTTGCTGGTGAAGCGGCGCGCGTATCGTCTGGGGCTCGTTCCGCAACCGCCAGCTCCGCCCGCGACCGGCGCGCCCGTGAATAACGACGTTGACAGGTTCGTCGCGGCGAAGTGGCAGCAGGTGGATCCAACATTCACGGGTGCGGTCTGCGATGACTCGGCGTTTGCGCGCCGCGTGTATCTCGACGTGATTGGCGTGATACCTACGGCCGATGAGGTGAAGGCGTTTGTGCAGGACACGGCCGAGGACAAGCGCGCGAAACTGATCGACTCGCTGCTGGCGCGGAACGACGAGTACGCCGCGCACTGGACGCCGTTCTGGGAAGACGCGTTGTGCAGCAACGGCAACCACCAGGGCGGTGTGGGTACGCGCGGGAACTACCGCGACTGGATCTTCAATTCGTTTAAGGAGAACAAGGCGTACGACGTGATGGTCGCTGAGCTGCTCGATCCACACATGCCCGACCATCCCGCGCGGTTTGTATTGCGTCAGGACCACACGCGCATTCTCAAGAGCGCGGCGGACACGGCGCAGGTGTTTCTGGGCACGCAGATGAAGTGCGCGGCATGCCATAACCATTTCGACAACAAGGAATGGTCGCAGCGGCGGTTTCTGAGCTTCGCGGGGTACTTCGCGGACCAGGATCTGGAGTTGATCAAGTGCGAGGCGCACACGGACGAGTATGTGCCGACGGGATTCGTATTCGATTTGCCGCGAATGCCTACCGACGTGCCCACGACCGAGGATGAGCGCGCGGCGCGTATCGCGCAATTGCTGATCGATCCGTGCAATCCGCGTTTTGCGAAGACCATCGTGAACCGGTTGTGGAAGCGGTTCCTTGGCATGGGCCTTTTCGAGCCCGCCGACAACTTCCGCGAAGACACGCCGGCCAGCCACCCGGAATTGCTCGAGTGGCTTGCGTACGATTTCATGGCGCACGGCTATGACATCAAGCATACGATGCGGTTGATTCTGACGAGCCGCACGTATCAGCTCGAATACAATGCCGCGTTGGAGGACCATTTCGACGTTGCCAAACCGGCGGAGCCGCGCTATTTCCGGTCGCCACGCCTGCGCCGCATGACCGCGGAACAACTGCTCGACAGCGTGAAGGTTGCACTGGGCGAGAAACTCGAGGACGGCACGCGCGTGTATCGCAGCGACGAATCGACGCCGTTGACGCGCGCGCTCGGGCGGCCCGCAACGCGCAACGAGGTAAGCACGGCGCGCGCGGAGGATTCGGCCGTCGTGCAAACGCTGGAACTGTTGAACGGCGACGAGTACCACGACCGCATCTACGACGGGGAGTTTGTGTTTGCCGCGGCGCAGCGTGGCCGCGAAGCGGGCGCATACGACGGTGTGGTTGACGATCTTTACTGGTCTGTGTTGGGCCGCGCGTCGAACGATTCGGAACGCGCGGCGGGCAGCGAATTTGTGGCCGGAGCGGCGGTCGATCCCGCATCGCCGGCGATTGTCGAATCCGTGGTGGCGGACGAAACGTTGCCGGAAGGCACCGCGAGCACCGCGACGTGGGCGACGGTGAACGGGCCCGATGCGCCCGTCTTCAGCGGCGGCGCATCGTGGAAACTGTCCGCGCCGCCCGCACCGGTCCAGGAAGCGCCCGCGCCCGCCGAAGGGGCCGACGCCCCGATAAGCGAGACCGAGACCGTTGACCCTGCGAATACGCAGACGGCGTCATTCGACGGCGCGAGCGCGATTACATTCGCGGCGGACGAGAGTGGAAGCGGTGTCGCCTTTGCGCAAGAGCAATCCGTCGCCGAGACTGCGCCGCCTGCCACGCCCGAAGTAGTATCGGCTGAACCGGCGGAGGCCTCCGCGCCAACGGTCGTCGAGCAGAGCCTCGGCGCGTTGCCGCAGGCAATCGTCGTCAATCCCGACGACGTGTTGTACGCGTACGTGTACATTGATCCGACCGATCCGCCGAAGGCGATCATGTTGCAGTGGAAATCCGGCGATTCGTGGGAACACCGCGCGTACTGGGGTGACGACGTTTTGAAGACGGACATTGCGGAAGGTCCCGCGCGCCGCGGGATGGGCGCGTTGCCCGAGGCAGGCAAGTGGGTGAGGCTCGAAGTGCCGGCATACCTCGTGAATCTTGGGCGCGACCGCCGCGGCATCGGCGAAGTATCGATTGTGCAAGCGGGCGGCACGGCGTATTGGGACAAAACCGGCGTGTTGAGCGCGCCGCTTGGCGGGCCTACGACGGCGGTGGGCGACGCGCTGTGGGCGCTGATTACGTCGCCGGAGTTCCAGTACATCCGGTAAGGGCGCGCTTCGCGTGCGCCGCGTACGATGGACATTCATGGTCGAAATGGACGCGAATGGACTGCCATAGGCGTTGCTTGTGTCGACGCACAGTAACGGCTCATCCCCGGATTCTCGACCACCGCGCCGTATTTCATCGCTGTTTGGTAATGCCGCGCTTGTCGCGGTATCGCTTGTGATTGTCGCCATTCCCGCCGAGTTTGTGTTCCGGCATCGATACGGCCACATGCTGTACAACCCGCGCCCGGAAGTGCGCGCTGTGCAGCAGTACCTCACGCTCGACCCGGTCATTGGGTTCAAGTGGCAACCCAGCATATCGGCGGAACGAAGCATTCGGTTCGACATCAACGACATGACCACTCCCCCGCTCTCGACCGATTCGTTTGGAGTGATTAATTCGCCCGCAGCGATCGAGATGCGCGCGGAGCGCGGGACGGTCGATGCCGCCGGTTTGGGGGATTCGTTCATGGAGATGGCGGCGGGCGAATTTCACGAGCGATTCAAGGAGGCCGGCCTTTCGTATTACAGCCTTGCCATTCACCGGCAATGCCCGCCCCAGTACACGACAATTCTCGATTCGTGGGCATTGCCGCTGAAGCCTCGCGTGGTGGTCTACGGAATCTTCGAAAACGACTTTCAGGAATCGATCGACTTCAGGAACTGGCAGGTCAGCGGGATCGATTGGTTTACCTATCACTCCGGCACCTGGTGCGGCCCACCCATCGGCGACGGTGCGTTCGAGCGGTTTTCGCGGACCTACACGCGTGGCTGGTATACGTTCGCCCGTGTGTTGGAGGAAAAACTGCGCGGCCCGCAAACTTCCGCGCGCGTGGTTACGCAAGACACTATCAATCTGACAACGACACCGATCGCCGCGGCCGCGATACGCGCCCGCGACGCAGGGGCGCGCTTCGTTCTTGTGATTATTCCCAGCAAGGAAACGGCAACCGGGGCTGCGACCCCGGAATCGCGGGCTTACGATGCGATGCTCGCCACGCTGCGACCGGCGGATATCGAGGTCATCGATCTCCGGGAAAGTTTCCGCGAACATCCCGATCCCGCGTCATTGTATTATGTACAGGACGGGCATTGGAACGACAACGGGATCGCGCTGGCTGCGTCCGCGATTCTCGATCACCTTGAAGGCGAACCGAATGAACCTTGAAGCCATTGAACAGCGTTGTCTCGCGTACCTGCGTGATGCGCCAAAGCCCTTGGCGCCGATTGCGCATTTGTTGAACGTCGTGCGCGAGGACGAAGAGTGCGGGGGGATTACCGAATCGGAGTTATTGGGGTTCTTGCGAAAGCACGAACTGTTTACGGTGATCGATCCGCATGGATCGGGCGCGCTGGGTGAAGACGAGTTGGAGGAATTAGCTGCCGCGGGATTGATGACCGGGCCGGTGGTCATGCTGACCGCGCGAATCCCGAGCAAAGCGGAAGTGGTGCAGGCCATGCAACAGAACATGGGCACGATGTTGAACGCGCTCGAGGCGGCGATGAACCAGGCGCGCGGCGAGAACAACCCGAAGCTGGCGATGGAAGTACAGGCGATCCTGAAGCGCGCCCGTGATCTTCAGCAGAAGATGGATGACGCGGGCCTGGCGTGAGGGTTTGCTTTTTGCTCCGCCCGATCAGGTCACGCAGAGAACGCACAGGGCAGAAAATAACTTCTGCAAGCCTCTTTTTCTCCTCGACGCGCGATTGGCGCAATTCAAGAATTCACGTAGCTGGGGGCGCGGGCACCAGTCGGTTATGAAGCCAAACACCCGATAACGATTACGAGTCATCATGGGGTATGGGTTCACCGATACGAATGTAGATTCATGGACGGAATGGACGGGATAGACAGGTTGGACGGCATTTAGGGCGAACGCGGACTATCGATTGCGGTTACGAGCACGATTGCGAGCACGGGCACGAGAAGACGGCTAGACGCGCTTATTTGCACAGTAGTCAATTGTGCGCCTGCGCAAGTGATGTAACTGTTCTAAAACATGGGTTCGCGGAGGCAGGATTCGCGGAGGTTGTGGTACTCCTGGAACATGGCCTCGGCGTTTTCGACATCCATTCCGAGTTCGCGCATGGGGCCTTCGAGCGATTGGATTGCAGCGCGCCAGGCTTCCACGTTATCGCCTGGGGTGCGCGCCATGACTTCGGCAATGGCGACGATCGCGGTTGCTTCCTTTGCGCCGGTCGCGAGTTCGGGCTTGTGGTGGAACCGAATAGGCTCGACAATGTCGATGGGCAGTCCCCAGTGGTCGGCGAGCACGTAGCCGGCTTCGGTGTGCGACAATCCGATCGCCGATTCTTCCGCGGTCATAAGGTCGGCGCCCTGCAGGTCTTTCTGCACTTTTGTGTACAAATCCGGTACCGCTTCGGACAGTGCGAGACGTCCGATGTCGTGCAGTAGACCGCCGCTGAAGACTCCGGGGATGTGCTTGCGGCCGGCGGCCTTGGTGACGATGCGGGTGGCGCCCGCGCAGCACATGGCGTCCAACCAGAATTGGCGGTAATCGAGCGTGCGCGTCTTCTCGAAGACGTTGACGACGGCGGCGGATAGGACGATCGAGTAAGTTTCGCGCAGGCCGAGCAGGGAGACTGCGAGCGACACTTCGTCCACGCGCTGGGCGAACCCGTACGCGGCGGAGTTTGCGACGCTGAGCACCTTTGCTGCGATGGGCGGGTCCATGACGATGATGTCCGCGACGTCACGGATCGAACTCATGGGATCGAGAGTGGCATCCTGCACGCGGCGAACGGTTTCCGGTAGCGCCGGCAGCGAATCGATTTGCCGGATCATTGTGGCGACGTTGGACAGACGCAGCGACGTGGCGAGGCCCTTGACGTTCTCCGCGGGCTCGACGGGCTTTGGAGGCTCCGCCGCCTCGGCAATCGGGGCGGGATAGTAACGTTCAATCGCGGCGCGAATGTCGTTCGGCGCGCACAGGAGTGGCTTCACGCGCAGGCCGGTGGTGGACTCGATTTGCTTGACGGTCGCGGAGTCGAGCGGGCATACCATGCCCACAGTGAGGAGCTTGCCCAGTTTATCGATTGGAAAGAGCTCGTGCTTGACCGCCATTTCGCGCGGAATAAGCGAGATGAGTTCGCGCGGAATCTCGTACTTGGAAAGATCGATGCTCGCGATGCCGGGCTGTTTGGCGAGGAATTGCACGAACGCTTCGGCGGTGAGGTAGCCGAGGGTAATCAGCGTCTCGACGATTTTGGTACCGCGCTGCTGCTGGATGTTGAGGCCTTCGTTGAGCTGGTTCATGTCGACGAGGCCGGCATCGACCAGCAATTCGCCGATTCGCCGGCGCGTGACCGCGTCAAGGCCTTTAACGGCCCCCGATTTCTGCGGCGGGCGCGCGGTCTTGCGCGGATCGGGCTGCGTGCTACCTGTCGATGGCGTCATACATCGCGTTCCTCATCTGCTGCGTTGGCTGGGCGTGTCGTGTTTTTTGGGTGCCCGTAGTCGTAGGCGGGTAAACACTGCGCGGCCTGTCGCGATCATCCTGGAAACCATTCTAGAGGCGCGGGGGATCGCTGTCAATGCGCGGAGTTTAGAGGGACAATTCGACACCATGCGGCACCGTTGTCGCGACGGTGGTCCGTAGCGGCGCGAGGTTTGCGGCGACGTTACGTGCCTGCACCTGTGACGCGCACAACCCGAACATGGTCGGACCGCTGCCGCTCATAATGGCCGCGGTGCAACCCGCGCCGAGCAGCGCGCGTTTGATGTCCGCGAGTTGGGGGTGCATGGCGAACACGGGTTCTTCCATCCGGTTGAACAAAGCACCGGGGAAATTGCGCACCTCCAACCGTTGCAGGGCCCGGCGAAACGACGGTGTAAATCCATCGACGGGTTTTTCGCGGTTCTTTTTCAGGAGTGGGCTCGAGTAGACATCCCGCGTGCTGACGTGCAGGTCGGGGTGAACGAGAACGAACCAGACGTCAACGAGCGATTTGAGCGGGCGCATGACTTCGCCGCGGCCCGTTGCGGCAACGGTGCTGCCGCGAAGGCAGTAGGGAACGTCGGACCCGAGGGTGAGGCCGATTTCGGCGAGTTGTCCGTGCGGGAGTTTAAGGCCCCACAGTTCGCTCAGGGCGAAGAGCGCGGCGGCGGCGTTACCGGACCCGCCCGCAAGGCCGGCGGCAATGGGAATGCGTTTATTGAGGACCATCTTCGCGCCGGCCTTGCAGCCGGTGCGTTCGCGCAGCGCGATCGCCGCGCGCAGAACCAGATTTGTGGCGCCGCAATCGAGCTGGGAATTCGTGCAGGTTAACGAAAGTGCGCCGGCGGTCGGTGTAATAGAGAGTTCGTCGCACAGGCTGACGGATTGGAATACGGTCTCGATATCGTGGAATCTATCCGCGCGCTTGCGCAGGACGTCGAGGTAGAGATTTATTTTGGCGTAGGATCGCGCGTGGATCATGGCCGACGTCAAGGCAGGCTGCCTCAATAGTTCTTCGACCGCAGGATGGAAATCAACAGCATCACGCCGAGCACGCCGGCGATACTGAATCCGGTGTAGCCAAGAGAGCGGGCGCCGAAGTTGGTCGCCAGGAGGAGGCTCGACCCGACGATGAGGGACCCGGCGATGACGCTGAAGGCGATCCGATTGCTGGCGCGATCGGTGACGTGCGCGAGGTGATCGAGGCCTTCGTGGTCAAGCTGGACTTTGAACTTGCCTTTGCGTGCCTGGCGGATGAGATCGTGAATGTCCGAGGGCAATTGGCGCCCGATGCGCAACAAGGTGGACATCGTTTCTTGCCCTTCGTGCGCGAGTTGCTGGGGCGAGAACCGGCTCGCGATGATCTTTTCCACGTATGGGCGCATGATGGGGGTCACGTCGATATCGGGGTCGAGCACGCGCGCAGTGGATTCGATGGTGGCCATCGCCTTCAGCAGCATCGAGAAACGCGGCGCGAGTTGCAGGCGGTGCCGGCGGAGGATTTGCGTGACGCGCTCGAGCGCGCGGCCGACGTCGGCCCGGCCGACAATGGCCTGTGCTTCGAACGCGAGGTACGCGGCGATCTCGTGCACAAACGCCGTGGGGTCTTCGACGTCGCCGCCCTTGGTGAACGCAAGCAGCGCGGTCGCGCAGCGCACGGCGTCCTCATCGAACACGGCGCGCAAGAGGTCCGCCATGGCGTGCACGTCGGCGCGTTCGAGGTGGCCCACCATGCCGTAATCGAGAAAAGCTATTTGGTTATTTCGCGTAACAAGGAAGTTGCCGGGGTGGGGATCGGCGTGAAAGATGTGGTGTTCGAACACCTGACTGAACGACGCGTGACACCCGATGATCGCCACTTCGCGCGGGTCACAGTTACGCTCGGCGTACTTATTGAGGGCGTCCACGCGCACGCCGTCAATCCAGTCCATGGTGAGTACGCGCGGCCCTGACAGGTCCATTTCGACCTTTGGTATGAATATTCGGTCGTCTCCGGTGTAGATGGAGCGGAAGCGTTGGATTACGCGGGCCTCGATCGTGAAATCCAATTCGCGGAGAATCGAACGTTCGAACTCGTCGATCATCCCGACGGGGTCCATCCATGCGAACTCTTTAACGTGTTCCTTGATCCACTCGGCAATGCCAAAGAGGAGGTTGACGTCGGAGACAATCTTCGCACGGACGCCGGGGCGCTGCACTTTAACCGCGACCTCGCGTCCGGAATGCGTGCGCGCACGGTATACCTGGCTGAGCGAAGCGGAGGCGACGGCGGTTTCATTAAACTCCGAAAAGCGCGTGGCGACGGGACCGCCGAGTTCCTCCTCGATGATCGGGCGCATGACGTCGAACGGTTGGGCCTCGACACGGTCTTGAAGTTGGCTCAATTCCGCGCAGAGTTGGTTGCCGATTAGGTCAGGGCGCGTGCTGAGGATTTGTCCGTACTTCACGAAAGTGGGCCCCAACTCGGTGAGTGCCGCCCGAAGCCGCGCGCCGATCGTCTCAGGCATGTCGGCGGTTTCGTCTATCAGGTGCATCCTGCGCAGCGCCCGCGCCGGGATGCTTTCGTGCAGGCCAATCCGCCGGACGAGATCGGCGAACCCGTGTTTCACGAGTATCTGGACGACCTCGGCGAGCCGGACGGCGTTGCCGACGCGTTTGGGCAGACTCGAATACATCATGGAGAGGGACTGCCGACGACGTAGAAATTTTGGATTCTGGAATTTGGATTTTGGATTACTCGATCAGTCCGTATGTGACGAAGCTGGTCCTCCTGCTTCGATTGCAGACGTGGCGTAAACGGCGTTGTTCGCGTCGTAATCATGTTGCTGCCCGAGAACTTGGTCCGGAGAGGCCAGTGTACAACAACGCGAAGGGAAAGTGCTCCGCGCGCGATGTGGACGATGTGACGGACAACCGGATACGATTGACGGCGGTATGACGCAAACTTCCATCGAACGATTCTCCAAGGCCGCGGCGTGCGAGGTGCGCTTCGACGATTTGACCCGGCAGCTTTATGCGACGGATGCGTCGTTGTACGAAATCGTGCCCGATGCCGTGTCGTTTCCGAAGAGCGCGGACGAGGCTTCGCGCGTGGTGCGTGCAGCGGGCGACGCTGGGCTGCCGGTGATTCCGCGCGGCGCAGGAACGGGCTTGTCCGGCGGCGCCATCGGCAATGGCGTCGTGGTCGATTTTTCACGCTACAACCGGAATATCGAAGACCTGGACGTCGAGCGCAGAACGGTGCGTGTAGGCGCGGGCGTTGTGTTGGATCAGCTCAACGCGTTTTTGAAGCCGCATGAGTTGTGCTTTGGCCCGGACGTCGCGACGAGCGCGCGCGCGACGCTGGGCGGGATGATCGCCAATAACAGCAGCGGCGCGCACGTGCCGGTGTATGGAACAACGGCGAGGCACGTGTGCGCGCTCGAACTGGTGCTGGCCGACGGCCGCGTCGAAACGATTGGACCGGGATACGAGACACTGCACGAGTTGCATCGCGGAGTGAACGAGGCGATTGCGCGCAAGGCTGACGCGGTGCGCGAACGGTTTCCCGACACGCTCAACAAGCGGTGGCCCGGGTATGGGCTCGATCTGTATCTGCGGAGCGAATCCGATCTGACCAAGGTGCTCGCGGGAAGCGAGGGTACGCTTGCGATGATCGCATCCGCCGAACTGTCGCTGAACCCATTGCCGAAGGAGAAGGGGTTGTGTCTGATTTGCGTGGACACGATTCCCGAAGCGGCACACGCGACGTTGGAGATTCTGGACCTGAAGCCGGCGGCGATCGAACTCATCGACGACGTGTTGTGGGAGTCCACGCGCGGGCAACTCGCGTTCAGGGCGACGCGTGAATTGCTGGGGCTGGACGACGCACCGTGCAAGGCCATCCTGATTGTCGAATTCTATGATGACGTGGACGAACGCATTGCCCTGCTGGAGAAGCGCGACATTGGCATTCGCAAGATTGTCGTGACGTCAGCGCGCGAAATGGAGATGATATGGGCATTGCGCAAAGCAGGATTGTCGCTGTTAACCGGGTGCAAAGGATCGGCGAAGCCGGTGCCGGGTATTGAAGACGTGGCGGTACCGCCGCAGCGATTGCCGGAATACGTGAACGGACTGCTCGCGATTTTTGAGAAGCTGGGACTGGATGGGTCGTTTTACGGGCATGCCGCGTCGGGGCTGCTGCATGTTCGTCCGGTCTTGGATTTGCACAAGGCGGAGGACGTGGCACGGTACCGGCAGGTGTCGGACGAGGTGTCCGCGCTTGTGCGACAGGTGAAGGGGTCGATTTCCGCGGAGCACGGCGTTGGCATCGGCCACACCGAGTACATGCCGGAGCACATGGGCGCGGAGGTCATGGAACTCACGCGCACGATCAAGGCGCTCTTCGATCCGAAGAACGTATTTAATCCGGGAAAGATTGTGCCGGGGCCGCAGGACTACCGCATCGAAACGAACCTACGGCAGGGCGCAGACCGCAGGATTCCCGTGCCATTCACGCCGGTGCTCAAATTCGCGGCGAAAGACGAATCGTTTGTCGCCAATCTCGAACAATGCAATGGGTGCGGCGGCTGCCGGAAAGCAGCGCCCACGATGTGCCCGACGTACGTCGCGACGGGCGAGGAGATCATGTCCACGCGTGGGCGCGCGAATACGATTCGCGCAGTGCTTGATCAACGGCTGAAGGAAGACCAGTTCGCGTCGGAGTCATTGTCGCTGGCGCTGGGCAGTTGCCTGTCGTGCAAGGCATGTACGACCGAATGCCCGTCGAACGTGAACATGGCTCTGTTGAAGGCCGAGTTGCTGCACGCGCGGCAGCGGCGCGACGGGGTCCCTCTGCGCGATCGCATGATTAGCAACGTCGATCTGCTTGGAAGATTGGGGACGCTACTGCCGAAACTAAGTAATGCGGCGATGCGAACTCGACTCGTGAGGACCTTCGCGGAGGGCGTATTCGGATTTACGGCCAAACGTCCCCTCCCACCCTACGCCGCGTTTCGATTTGACCGTTGGTTCGCGAACCGTTCGCGCGGAGGCAAGGCGACGCACGGGCGTGTGATTTTGTGGGACGATACCTTCGTTCGATATCACGAGCCCCAAATTGGGATCGCCGCGGTCACCGTGCTGGAGGCGGCGGGCTTTGACGTCGAACTGCTCGGTGGCCGCGCGTGTTGCGGACGGCCAGCATTCAGCGTGGGGTGTCTGGATACGGCGCGGGCGAACGGGGAGCGAAACATCGCCTTGCTGAAGGGCCGCACGGAACCGGTCGTCTTCCTTGAACCATCGTGCTATTCGATGTTCGCGGAGGACTATGTTGAGCTGGGAATTGCAGGCGCGCGCGACGTTGGGAAGCGATGCCACTTGTTTGAGCAGTTTGTTTTCGATCTGCTCGAGAAGGAGCCGCACGCGCTTACATTCTCTTCCGGGTATCATTGGGTCGCGATTCATGCGCACTGCCACGCGAAGGCCCTGACGGATACCGGGGTGATGCCGAAGCTGTGCGAGAGACTGCCGAACGCGACGGTAACGATGTTAAATACCGGTTGCTGCGGAATGGCCGGCGCGTTCGGTCAGATGAAGTCGAAATACGAATTGTCGTTGCAGGTGGCGAAACCAATGGTGGAACAAATCAATAACCTGACCGCGGGTACGGAGATTGTCGCTTCGGGCACGAGTTGCCGGCACCAAATCGACCATTTGACCGACGCGAAACCGGTGCATATGGCGGAACTCTTGGCCGGGGCGCTGGATAGGAAGTAGTAACGAATGTCGCGTCGCCACGGTACTGATGCGGTTGGGAACAGCCACCCGTTGCCTGATCGTTCCGTACAATAGACAAGAGCTATTGCGCAATCGGTGACAGTCCCTGTGGGGTGTCGGATCGATCGGCACAATGACGGACAGAGATTTGGCTGGGACGCCAAAAACAAGGAAACATGGGCCATGCTTCGCACGTATTTAGCCGCTGTCGCACTTTTGTGTATCTCGGCGCCGACATTTTCGGCGGAAGAGGCGGCCGTCATGGCCGAGCCGGACCAAGTTCATTTTTCGAAGATGGAGGATTCGGCGACCATTCGTGTCATGATAGGCGACAAGCCGCTGCCGTCAAGGTCGTTGACCGGTGCACGGGTCGTGATCGGCAAGAGCGACTACAGTCACCAGTTCAAGATCGAGCGCAGCAAGACTGGGCCGGCGACGATTACGCTTGCGCCGAACCCGGAGACGGCGCAGGTGGGCACGTTTACGCTCGTGATTTCGACAAAGGCGGGCGACGTGCTCGTGGCAGTCGAGATGCCGCTTGATCAGATTCCGGGCACGCTTGAGGACCGCGCGAAGCAAGAGGGGGTTACCGTCGACGAGATGAAGGCAAAGCTGGGTCTGTCGCAAGAAGGCAAGCGCGAGACGCTAACAGTACTGCTTCCGAAGCGGCAATACGTGGGAAGCACCTTCACCTTGCGAATACCGGCATCTCCGGGGCGAGACTATACGTGGAAGGTTGACGGCAAGGTAGTGTTGCAGGGGATCGACGAAAACGTCCTGAAGTACGTGCTGGACAAGACGGGGAACCGGTATATCGAATTGGAGGCGCGCGAGGCCGGCGCGACAGTCGTGCGGTGGAGCGGCGTTTTGCAGGTGGTGGAGTATCCCGAGATGTTGTGGCAGGTCCGCAAGGGAAAATCGTTTTCGTTGCGCGCGACCGGCGGGTATCGTTCGCATGAGTGGCGAATTGACGGGCACGGCGCGGGGAAAGACGAAATCCTGACGCATACGTTCAAGGAAGCGGGCGAGCATCTGATCGAGTGTACGTCACGGAATCCGGTGCATGGCGAACCAGAGGGGTTCATTACGCAGCGGTGGAAGACGACTGTACGGTAGGGGCCGAAACACGGGTATCGCCACCGCTCGGATTGGTACGTTTCGTTGCACGCTTCGTCCGCTGGAGCGCGGTGATAGGCACCCGTGGCGGCATTTGGAGCGATTCAAGAACTCACGAACCTACAGGCGCGGGCATTACTCAGTTTCGAAGCCAGGAACTCGATTACGATTCGCCGCGGTGAACGTGGACGAGTACGAGATCGATTGCTGCGGCCGCGCAATTGGTGTACTTGCCGCAGCTACCCATTAGCGAACAAGGTATTCGAAGACCGCCTGGAGGTTGTCGTCGGGGGAGTGCATGCTTTCGACGGCGAAGGCGGGGTCGGTGAGGAGGGTGTTGACCTCGTCGTAGAATGTGTTTGCGTCGCGGGTGTATACGGTTACGCCGGCTCCGTCCTCTTCGAATTCCACGTTTACAACATGCGCATGACCTACAAGCGCGGACGCGAGTTTGCGGGGTTGGCCGCAGCGAACGGTAACGGAATGGGGATGCGCGTCGATGAGCGCGCGGACTTCGTGAACATCGCCATGCGCAAGTACGCGTCCCTTGTTGATTAAAACGATGGTCCGCGTGACGTTTTCAATCTCGTAAAGCACATGGCTCGATACGATAACGGTCTTCCCCTCTTTGCCGAGCGACCGTATCAACTCGAAAATCGCGGAGCGACCGACGGGGTCGAGGCCGGTCATGGGTTCATCGAGGAACAGTACGTCAGGTCCATGTGCGAAACTTTGCGCGAGCTTTACGCGCTGGCGCATGCCGCGGCTATATCGCGCAATCGGATCGTTCATGCGTGCGGTCATTCCGACCCGATCGAGGCTCTCGAGCGCCGCCTTGCGCGCGGCGGCGGCGCTCATTCCGGTGCAGCGCGTGAGCCAATAGACGAACTCGAACCCCGTCATGTCGTCGTAGTAATTCTCGCGTTCGGGACAGAGCCCAATGCGCCGGAGCAACGGGTAATTGCACCAAGCGGATTCGCCAAGCACGCGGGCGTCGCCCTGACTCGGGCGGGCCTGTCCGGTGCAGATGTTCATGACGGTCGATTTGCCCGCGCCGTTCGGGCCAAGCAGGCCCGTGATGCCCGCGCCGATGGTGAAATTGACCTTGTTCAGCGCGACGACTTCGCCGTACCACTTCGAGACGTTGTCGAACGCAATAGCGCTCATGACGCGAGGTCCACGGAGCGGATGCGGCGCATGATGATGACGAAGCAAACCAGCGAGACTGCCGCAAAGCCGATTGCGATGGTCTGCCACGGGACCGTGATGCGCGTGAACCCGCCGAACATGAGATCGGACATGTGGAGTACGCTGCGCGCGTATCCGAAGCAGGTGTAATTGCGCTTACGCAGGATCATCGCGACTATATTTGCGCCGGCGCTGTTGAGGAAGAGGAGGGCGCAGACGATTACCGAGGCCCAGCCGGTGCTGCGGCTGAGGGCGGAACTCGCCATGACCAGAAGCGCTGACGGAATAACTATGGAGAATGAGAAGGCAATGCACATGCCCGCGACCCAGAGGTTCGCGGCGAGGAACTCGCGCGCGGAGATGGGGGCCATGATGAGGTGCAGCGTGAACAGTACGAGCGAGCCGCCGATTGTAAGTCCGAGCGGGACGTAGCAGACCGCGGCGAGCTTGCCGAAGAAGTATTCAAGGCGGGTCAGCGGTTTGGCGAAGTACACTTCGAGGAGGTTGTTCCGGTAGTCGTTGCAGATGGAACCGCCCCCGACAAGCAGGCAAAAGACGTACACGAAGGGCACGGTCATCATGAGGTAGATTTTGAAGAAGCGCGCGTCGATGTTCGTATATTGCACGCGCCGCACGACTTCGCGCAGGAGCGCGCTGGGATTGGTCGTCATGAGATCGGTGACGACGAGGATAAACAAGCTGATCAAGAAGGGGAACAGCGCCAGCAGGAAGAGCCGCCGATAAATCGGCGACGTTCGGGCGACACGCAACTCCTGCGCAGCCACAGCGAGCCAGCGCCCGCGCACGCGGTACTGCGATTTCCAGGCCTTGTAGGATTGATCGTAAATGGGCATGCGCGTTACCGGCTCACCGGCGCGATTCGATTTCTTTGAGTTTGCGCCACAGCGTGTTTCGTCCAACGCCAAGCAGGCGCGCGGCCTTCGCGCGATTGCCCTTGCACTGGCGGAGAACGTCGACGATGTGGTCCGCCTCGACCTCGTTGAGCGGGCGCGAGTCGACTTCGCGCGGCGTTGCCGTGGAGCCGAGTGCGCGGCGCACCATCACGTCGACTTCGCCGGGTTGGAACGGCAGGAATATGTAGCCATACACGCCGCGCTGCATCGCCGCGACGGCGTCGCGGATTTGTGTCGCGCTGGCCAGGACCAGTACGGGAATGGCGCCGGCGATTCCGGGCGCGGTGTCAATCGTATCGGTAATGAGCACGTCGGCGTTTGCGTCGACGGCGTCATGCCCCGCGCTCTGAAGCATCGTGCGCAGGGTCAGACGGTTCGCCGGATCGTCGATGTGAAGTTGTACCCGCGCCATGAGCTAGACGCTACCGCAGGGAGACGGAGAATTCCAAGTGCATGGACGAACGCGGATCGCGATGAGCACATACATACAGGTCTGGATCGAGGCGCACAACAGCAGATCAGCACCTGGGGCAGGATGATGTGGCCGGCACGGGGGACAGTTTGCGCGGGTTATAGGAACTTGCTGATGCGCTGGGCAAGTTCGGAGACGACATCCGGGTGCTTGTACGTACCCTGCTCGAGAGCCTGCTTGGCCTGATCGACGCGATCTTGGCGGACGTCGGACTGCTTCGCCAGCGCGACGAGTGCCGTCAGCTTTGCGGCGGCCTGCGCTTCGGAACTGATGAGGACGTCGTCGGTCTCGGCAGATGACGAGGCCACCGCCTCGTCACGCCGTTTGTCCCGGACGTTTACGGGGCGTTCTGGTGCCGGCTCTGGAACGCCGCCAACTCCATGTACGCCAACCATTTCCAATCTCCTTAGTAGGGGTGGGCCCGTCCCTCTTGGCGAGTCCTCCGTACCGTATATCGGCAGAAAGCCGGAAAACTTTAACGCTCCCACGGATAGTACTCGGACACGTGGATCAAGTCAATACAAACTATTTAATTTCAGCGGGTTACAGGTTGGGACATAGCCTAATCGGTGTCGTGATTACCCGTCCTTCAACTTACCCGCGCGGCGTTTTCGAACATTGTCAACGAAAACAAGCACAATGATAAGGACGCCGATGAAGCCGCGCTGCCATTCGTTCTTCATGCCGTTGAGCTGGCAGATGTTCACAAGCACACCGATGATCAGCGCGCCGAGCAGGGCGCCGATGGCGCCGCCCTCTCCTCCTATCAGGCTTGCCCCACCGACGACACACGCGGCAATAGCGTCGAGTTCCCAGCCTTCGGCGGAAGTCGGGTCGCATACGCCGGAGCGGCTGGCGAGCATCAGACCGCCGAACCCCGCGAGCGTGCCGCAGAGGGCATACGCGCCGAGGCGCACCCGATCAACGTTGATACCCGAGAGGCGCGCGCCGGATAGGTTGCCGCCGGTGGCATAAACCTCCCTCCCGAACCGGGTGTAGGTGAGGATGAGGGCGAAGACTGCAACGGTCCCCATCATGACGAGAAAGGGGATCGACCACTGTGGCCCGCCGCCGAGCCATTTGAATGAGTCCGGAAACCCGGAGTAGCGGAAGCCTTTCGATATGCCGAGCGCCGCGCCGCGCGCCGCGAGCATCATTCCGAGCGTCACGATGAACGGCGGGATGCGGCCCTTCGTTACGAGCAGGCCATTGACGACGCCGCAGGCGAGCGCGGTGAGGACGCCGAGAACCATGCCGGGAAAGACGGGCCAGCCCCACGTTTTGATGGCGTGGCCGGACACCACTTGCGCGAGGGCGGCGATGCTGCCAACGGAGAGGTCGATGCCACCCGTGAGTATTACGAGGACCTCGCCAACGGACACAACCGTTATCGCGCTGATCCGTCGGGCGACATTTTGCAGGTTGTCCGGCATGAAGAACTTCGCGGTGTCCTGCGTGGCGGGAAAATACGGCAGAATAAAAGCCGATACGACGCACACCGCGCCCATCACGATGATGAGCAGGTTCTTGGAGATGAAACGGGGCATGTTAGGCGCGGATGCGGCCAATGGCCGCGTGCGAGTGAATTCTGGATTTCGGATTTCGGATTTTGGATTGGGATGTAGTGCGCATGGGATTCGATAGTCTCTTTGCGAAATATCGCGCAATGCAACGCCCCGCTTTCAATTCAGCACAAATCGCGGCGCGCTGAACCCAAAATCCAGAATCCAAAATCCAAAATTTCCAGATGAGTACCATGCAGGCCCGCATGCGTGCCTACAGCGGCAACGTCACGGGCCTGCCTTCCTTGCCGGAAAGGTCGGCGGCGAAGCAGGCCTCATGCGTCTTGTACGCGTCGGCGACGTTGCAGTGCGATTCCTTGTTCGCGAGGATGCAATCAACGAGGTGGGCGGCTTCGTACACGAATGGATGGTGCGTGACGTCGCCACTGTCGGGGAGAATCGTAGGCACGGTTGTCCACGATGTCTGGCCGGCGAATTTCTTTTTCGAATAGATGTTGTTGTTCTTGATGGTGCCGTGCGCGCCAACAAGGTTGATGTTGAACACGTAGGGCTGGATGCATTCGATGCACGACGCGACCTTGCCGATGCGGCCGTCGTTGAACTTCAGCATGGTGCAGGTTGTCGGAGCGTATTCGTAGCCCTTAAACGGCTCACCCTTGCCATAGGCGGCGTATTGGAACACCTCGGCGATTTCGCCGCCCATAAACCAGCGCAGCCCGTCGAGCGCATGGCAACCGGCGGAAAGCAGGGAACTGACGCCCACGTCCTTTTTGACGTTCCAACCGAATTGCTTGTACCAGGGGCCAATGCCGTGGAAGTAGTCGACTTCACCCATGATGATGTCGCCGATGGCGTCGTCCGCGAGTTGGGACTTGATTATCTCGAAGAGCGGGTTCCAGCGGAGCACGAAATTGACGACGGATTTCACGCCCGCTTTGGCGACGGCGTCGCGAATCGCTTTCGTATCTTCAATCGTTGTAGCCATGGCCTTTTCGAGCATGATGTGTTTGCCGGCTTGCGCGGCAGCGACCGCCTGCTGTTTGTGCAGGTTGGGCGGCGTCGCGATGGAGACGATGTTAATGCCGGGATGCGCGAGCATCTTTTCGTAATCGGTGAAGACGTCGCATTGAATGCCGCATTCCGCTGCTTTGGCTTTCGCGGAATCCGCCGTGCGGCCGCACAATGCGAGGACCTTCGTATGAGGGTTTACCTCGAACGCACGGATGTGCTCGCCCGAAACCCAACCCGTGCCGACTATTCCTACACCCATCTGCGCCATGTGAACACCCCTTGCAAGTAGTCAGTGGAAATGCCCCGGCAAGAGCCTAGTCACAAACGGTGCGCGCGTCAAATTCGGGGGCGATCGCAGCGTTATTCGGTGTCAGCCCGCATTTCTCACCGCCCCACGACGTCGCAGTGGATGTAAAATCCTTCGGTGCGGTGAGAAATGCTCACGAGTAAACCCTCGAGCGCATGGCGGGAGGATTCTTCACGCGAACACCCTGTAAAGACGTGAACCTATGGAACTTCATGTGACGCAACGGATAGTACACGGCTTTGCTGTTCGCGTGAAGAATCCGGGTTAGCGAGGTTGCGACGAAACACCGCGGTACGCTGCTTCCGGCACTGCGTCGCGTACGGTGGGCTATGGAGCAAACTTGTGTTCACTGTCCGTGGAATTGTGCGAAGACTAGCGCAGCCAAACCGGACACCATGACTACCGCGGCGCTCAGCGCGGGGGCGGACTGCGAGACCCACTCGAAGCGATGCGTGCGCCCGACCGCTCTAATGCCGAGCACAACCGTCAGGCCGACGCCGACGAGCGTCACCGCGAGTCCGAAGCTGAAACCCAATACCGTCAGCATCCCCATCCCGGCCTTGCCAACGCTCAGCGCGAGCAACATCACGGTAACCGATGCGGGGCACGGAATCATGCCGCCCGCGGCGCCAAACGAGAGCAATTGGACGACTGTCGGTCTGTCGCCCCGCTTCGCGTAGTCGGGCAATGTCGCGGCGTGGGCGCGCGCGTGCTCGTCGTCTGTCATATGGCTGTGGTCGTGATCGTGAATAGGCTCTTGCATGCCGAACGAAACCGTTTCGCGATCGTCGCCGCGCGTGGCGATTAATGCTGCGGAAAACTCATGGGGTTCTTCCGGCGCGGCATCGCTCAGAAGAACGGAATTGCCATCCGGAGTACAAAGTGGGAGCACTTCGATTCGGTTTCCATCGCGCTGAATTTCAACCCGATACGAAACATCCGGGTAAGATTCGTCCAGTGTAAGCCGCATCCGTTCGCCCTCCGGAGTGTCGATAATTTCGAGTGTCCCGTGGACGAGCTTCCCGTGTACGTGCACCGGGTCCGGCGCGTGATGGTGATGGTGGCCGTGCTCATGGGGGGCATGCCGAGGCCATCGCCGCCACAACAGCCACGCACCCAAGCCAACGACGATGACGCCGCTTGAAATCTGGAGCCAGTACATGGCGCTGTCGGCGAACGCCTCCCGCCCGAGGTACAGGGCGCCCGCTGCAAGCGCAATGACGACGACGCTGTGCGTGGCCGCCACGGAGAGGCCCAGCAGAAGCGCGTCCCGCTTGGTGCCCTTGATGCCGATCAGGTAGGCGGCCGTAAGCGTTTTCGCGTGCCCCGGCTCGAGCGCGTGAAGCGCTCCAAGCACGATAGCGGTCGGAAAATAGACAAGCGTAAGCGTATCTTGCATGGGACGATCTCCGATGGGGCCTACTTCAGGTACGATTTAATGACATCCAGTAGTTGCTGTGTCGCGCGAGACTGCTCCGCCGTCAGCTTCTTGTCGGGAATATGCACGTGATGCCGGACGTGTCCGTCAACGATTTCGTACATCAGCCCGTTGATTGCGCCTCGACACGCAGCAATCGTCTGAAGGACCGTGTAACAATCCTTTTCCTGGGCGAGGGCCTTCTCGATCGCTTCGACCTGCCCTTTGATGCGCCGGACGCGGACGAGCAATTTCGCTTTGGAATCGATGGTGTGGGACACGCCAACTCCTTTCCCAGATACCGGACTGGGGTATAGTATAAGGCGGCGCGCGGCCGTCGTCAAGATGCCCGCCTTCGCTTCCCTTTGCCTGTTTCCGTTATCATCTGCGTCCACGAAAGCAAGGAAGTTCGGAATGCATATTCTTGTGACCGGCGGGGCCGGTTTCATCGGCTCCCATGTCGTAGACCAGTTGATTGACGCAGGGCACTCGGTAGCGGTTGTGGACAATCTGAGCACGGGTGTGCGCGATTATGTGAATCCAAAGGCGTCGTTCCACGAGCTGAGCATCGGCGATAGCGGCATCGCCGAAGTTTTTCAGAAAGAGAAGCCGGATGCGGTATGCCACCTTGCGGCGCAGATCAACGTCACCGAGAGCGTAAAGGACCCGGCGTTCGACGCGATGACGAACATAATCGGGACGATTAATTTGCTCGAGGCTTCGGTCCGGGCGGGCGTAAAGCGGTTCGTCTTTTCGTCCACGGGCGGCGCCATTTATGGTTCGCCCGAGAAGTTGCCCGCGGACGAGAACACGAAGCCGGAACCCATGAGCCCGTACGGTACAAGCAAGCTGGCGACAGAGGAGTACATCAAGACGTACTCGCGGAACCATCCGCTGACGTACGTGATCCTGCGGTACTCGAACGTGTTTGGGCCGCGGCAGGTGCCACACGGCGAGTGCGGCGTATGCGCGGTATTGACAGAGTTGATGTTGAAGGGCAAGCAGCCGACGTTATATGGGTTTGGCGAGCCGGTGCGTGACTACGTGTACGTCGGGGACGTTGCGCGCGCAAACGTGCTTGCGCTCGACCGTGGCCGCAACGTCACGGTGAATATTTCCAATGGCAGAGGCACGACCGTCAACGAAATCTTCGATGCCCTCGATAAGGTGATTGGGTTCCATCAAGCGCCGTTGCGCAAACCGCTTCGTGCGGGCGAAGTCGAGAAGATAATCTGCGACAATGGTCGCGCTAAGGCCGAGTTGGGCTGGGAGCCGACGGTGGGCCTGTTGGAGGGACTGCAAAACACCATCGACCATATGCGTGGGTAGACACCAACAATAGGAGTAACCGTTGCGACGGACAAATTATCAGCGCGAGAAACGGCAAAAGGACCTCGAGAAAATGCGCAAAAAAGAAGAAAAGAAGAAGCGCAAACTCGAACGCAAAGGGCTCCTGCCTGGCCCGTCGGATGACGCAGCCGGGCCGGGCGATGATTCGGTCACACCAACCGACGCGGAGTAACCCGGTCAAGCCCGAACCGGTACTCGTGCCCCGGACGCGCATGTGAACTCCTCAACCCGCCCCCCCGGTTCTGATCGCTTCGGGGGCGCCCGCAGAGCGCCAGAGGCAGGTGAGGCGTCGAGGCGCACCGCGCATCCAACTTCGACAACAGCAACACCGATTCGATACGCCGTAGCATTGCCTCGCAAGTCGGGGCGAATCGCATCTTTCGACCTGATGTGGCATGGCCACCGGACGTGCATGGTTCGCGTCTGCCCCCTCCCTCCCGCTCCTGCTTCATGGCGACTTGATTCGAGGAGCCGCTCAAGCTGTTTTATTTGAACCATTTACGTACGCCAACGCAAGGTTTGCCAGGCGATTAAAGATACCTATTGCGGAATTATTTTAATCGTGATAGTATTCACGATATTGAGCGCGTTGCACGTGTACGCCAGAAGCTAAGAGGGGAATCCTCACTTCGAAGGGGGCTTCGGAAGTCAGGATTCGCTCTGGCGAGGGGGCAAGCCGTGAGCAAGTTGGGGGCGCCACTGGCCTTTATCAAATGGCTACTGGCGGGAGAGACACTGGAGTCCGCGCCGGGCGACCCTAGTGCCGGGACGCGGAAGGGATTCTGGCGATGGCTGCTCTCGCCCGAAGAGCTCCCTGTACTCGAACCGAATGCAACCGAGCAGCAGCCAGCCGGCTTATTACGTTTCATTTTCTCCCCCGAACGGCTGCCGTCGTCAGATGTTGACGCGGCGGAATCCTGCACGAAAGGGAGGAACCCAACTTGACTCACACCAAACATCTTTGGCGCGTCGCAGTTTTGCTCATCGTCGCGGGTGTCGCGGGTGTCGTTGGAAGACACTTCTTGATTCCTCCGACATTCGGCGCGACGGGGTTTTACCGGGCGGACAGTCTCACGGAACACATGTCGAAGCCGGTGGTCCACGGAACGCGGACGTCGTGCAATTCCTGCCACGCGGACGTTGCGCAGACTTTTCTTGCCGGAAAGCACGCTGGCTTGGCGTGCGAAACGTGCCACGGGCCGGAATCCAAACACGCGCGAGGCGAAGAGAAAACCGCCGACATGCCAACGACGATGACCGGCGCGCAGTGCGCCCTTTGCCACGCGCAACTTCGGGCGCGTCCCGAGACGCAACATCAAATCGTGTTCAGCGAGCACTTGGTAACGTTGGGTGTAGCGGAAGCAGGCGAGCAGATCCCGGAAGATGTTTGTTACACGTGCCACGACGCACACAGCCCAGGCTTAGAGGAAACAACCGATGAAGCGCCCCAACCCATTACAACCCAGTAGTCTCGCGAATCCCACGTCGCGGCGCGCGTTTTTGGAGAATACTGCGTTCGCGGTGACAGGAGCGATGGCGACAGTCGCGGGCGGTGCGAGTTTATGTCAGGTATTCGCGGAAGGCACGGCGGCTTCGGCGCCTGCTGCGGCGCCTGCCGGCGTGTACGACCCGACGAAGCACCGGTACGTGTTTCTCGTGGACGTGAACAAGTGCATCGGTTGCGGCGAATGCGTGCGCGCCTGCGAGGTGGAGAACGAGGTGCCGGAGCACTTTTTCCGCACGTGGATCGAGCGTTATGAAGTGACGCGGACCGGCGACGTATCGATTGATTCGCCAAACGGCGGCAGGGACGGATTCTCCGAGTCGGTAACGGGCGGAGACGTAACCAAGGCGTTTTTCGTCCCGAAGTTGTGCAATCACTGCACGCACACGCCCTGCGTCCAGTTGTGTCCGGTGGGCGCTTCATACCGGAGTCCGGACGGCGTCATTCTGGTCGACGAGGAACGCTGCATCGGATGCGGCTACTGCGTGCAGGCTTGTCCCTACGGGTCGCGCTTTATTCATCCGACGAAGCACGTCGCGTCGAAGTGCACGCTGTGTTATCACCGGATCACGAAGGGCATGAGGACGGCCTGCGTTGACGCGTGCCCGGTCAATGCGCGCATGCTCGGCGACGCAATGGATCCGAACGATGAAGTCAGCAACATTATCGCTACGCAGCCGGTCGCCGAACTGAAGCCGGAACTTTTGACCGAACCGAACTGCCACTATTTGGGATATAGCAAGGAGATTCGCTAATGGCGCCTGAATCTTTGGGCTACTCGTTTCCCAACGATCTCCACATTATGTGGAGCCTGATGATCGTCATGTATCCGTATATTACGGGGCTGGTGGCGGGCGCGTTTATTGTGTCGTCACTGTACCACGTTTTCGGCAGGAACGAGTTGCGCCCGGTAAGCCGGTTGTCGATGGTGGCGTCGTTTTCATTCTTAACGATGGCGCCCGTGCCGCTACTGTTGCACCTCGGCCACCCGGAGCGCTGTTTCAATATCATGGTCACGCCGCATTTTACGTCAGCCATGGCAGCGTTCGGATTGATCTACGCGTTGTATCTGACGCTCGTCTTGGTCGAAATCTGGCTGGTGTACCGAAAGGACATCATTCTGACGGCAGCGCGCAGCCGCGGGCTGAAGCGCGTCATTTTCAAGGTCCTTGCCTTGGGCGTGTACGACATGTCGGACGACGCGTTACGAATCGATCGCAAGGTGATCGTAACGCTTGCCGCGATTGGCATTCCGGCGGCATGCATTCTGCACGGCTATGTGGGGTTCATGTTCGGATCGGTGAAGGCCAACCACTGGTGGTCGACGCCGCTGATGCCCATCATCTTTCTTTTTTCGGCGGTGACTTCCGGGATCGCAATGGTGATTGTGCTCTACATGGTGATCTCACGCTTGAACCAGCGCATCATCGACGGCGAGTGCGTGCAGGCGCTGTCGCGGTGGCTGTGGCTGTTTACGATACTTACGGTAACGATTGAACAATTGGAAATTGTAACGCTGGCGTACAAACAGGGTGAGGAATGGCCGATCATCGCCACGCTGTTGAGCGATAAACTGGCATTTCCATTTCTTGTAGTGCAAACCGTAATCGGGTCCATGATTCCGATCATTTTGTTCGGAATTGTCGTGCTGATGCGGCCGTTCCTGACCGATCCACTCCGGAATACGATCGCGTTCGTTGCGTCGATCATCCTCTTGCTGCAAGTTTTTTCGATGCGCTGGAACGTAGTCATTGGGGGGCAGATATTCTCGAAGAGCCTGCGCGGGTTTCGGGAGAGTTATGTGCCCGAACTGTTTGGCCAAGAGGGAATCGCAGCCGCGATCATCGTCTTTATCGTACCGTTCGTTGTGATGGCTGTCTTTAACCGGTACTTGCCGCTGCACGCGGACCAAAAAGAAGGCGGACGCGGCATGCCGGCAAACGTGTCGTAGAACGCGGAAATCGCGTTGGGCCCGCGGCTGTTCGTACAGGATACAGCCGCGCGAGGAACTTCCGCGATTAGAATTCGGCGGCGGCGTCAAGATCGGCCCGCCGCCTTAAACCACAGTTCGGATGACGGGGCCGGTCATGAGCGACGACTTGCCAACTTTCGAGCGTCGATTCGAACAGCTTGCGGCCGAGGTACAAGCGCTGTCTGCGCGCGTGGACGAACTTGCTCTCCGCCTTGCCGGGGCTGAATCCTTCGTCACCCAATACGCCGAACCTCACTCGTCGCTTGAAGACGATGCGGTTCCGCAGCGCGGGCCGGCGGATTGGACAGGCGCGACGGTGCTTGCGGGCGCGGCGGCGGTGTGCTTCCTGCTGGTGTTTGCTTTAATCCTTCGAACCTTGGTGGACAATCGGGTCATCGACCAGCCGATCGGGGCGGTCGCGGGCCTCATCTATGCATCCCTGATACTCGTGTATGGATATTACCGCGCGCACGCAAAGCGACGGTTCGCGTCGCTTTCGACCACCTGCGGCGCGGTACTGATACTTGCGATCGTGGTAGAGACGCATTTCCGGTTTGGATTGCTCTCTGCCGACGCGGCGTACGCGGTCATCGCTGCAACATTGTGCGTGATGCTCGCCGCGGGACTTCGATACGGCGCGTATGGCGCGTTTGACATTGCGGTTCCGGGCGTTTCGGTAGTGGCAATAGGCATCGACTTTCCGGATTCGGATTTTGTACGCGTAGGCGCGGTTCTTGCCGTCGCGATGGCGGCCGCGTATGCCGCATCGTCCGACGCGCGAACGCGTTGGCTGGCGTACTTCATGTTAGCGGTAAGCGCCTTCTTCTGGATGTGGTGGACCATAAAACTACACGTCCCACTTTCTCGCGGAGAACCGTTGGACCCGTCGCTCCGGGCGAACTGGTACCAGGCGTGCCTCGCCGTGTTCGTCCTGTTGTACACGGGCCAGGCCATTATCGCGGCGTTGAGCGCGCGGCGGACAATGGGCGTATTCGAGTGCGCAGCGCCATTACTTGCATCGTCCGCGGCATACCTGTTGGCGCGTGACATTGGCGCAGCCGGCGGGAACGCGCCGCACGTAGTCGGCTGGACTGGCCTCGGTGGAGCGATCGTCTACGCTGCACTTTCCGTGTGGTTCGCGCCGCGTAACGCGAAAGGCAAAACGGCGGCAACGTGGTTTATGGTTGCATCCATTGTCCTGCTTGCGCTCAGCGTTCCGGATATGTTTACAAACGCGTTGCTCCCGATTTTCGTGTGGACAGCCGCATCGCTCGTTGTGACGATATGTGCTCGCCGGCGTTTGGGCGGGGCGGTTCCGATCGCGGCGATTCTGTTGCAGGTATACGGGTGCGTATATGCGTTGTGGAACGGAGTTTTTGACGTCGTTTCTCCGCAGCCCTTCGTCAGCGCGGCGGCCTTAACCATGCTGAGCATTGGCACCGTATTCCACTACTCGTGGCTGCAACGCAACGCCGACCCGAAGGCGGCGCACCCGGCAGTCCTGCCGCAACAGGCACGCCTGATAACAATTACAGTGTTCTTTGCCGGACTCATCTACGCCTTTTGCTCGGGAAGAATCGTGCTGTACAACGCGCTGGTTTACTTGCTGGACGACGCCGGATACGCGTTTGAATGCGGGCAGTCCGTGCTCATCAATTCATCGCGTTAAAATGGATGCGCAACGATTTACTCGCGAGCGCAGTGGTTGTCGCGCTCATCGGGGCGACGAAGGTTTTCGCGTACGATCTGCTTCGGACACAAGGCGTTCCATTGGTGATTAGCGTTTTCGCGTTCGGGGTAACCGCCACGGCCGGTTCACTGATTTGGAACCGGTGGCAGCGGGCTGCGGCGCCGGAAGAGCCGGCATCCGTAAACCCCGCCGATTGAGCGCTCCTTCAAACGAGCTGGGCAGCCTGACGCTTGGGTCGTCGGAACCGTTCCCCGCCAAAACCATCGGGGATTTCTCCGAGTCAAACCGGACAAAGAAGTGGCGAGGTGTGCCTCGACGGCCAGAACGGGTCGAAGTTGGCCGCCAGATAGGTGTAGAATCTTTTCTCTATGGCCGGGCAACCCGAAGCGAACGAAAATGGACAGCTCATTGAAGTGCGGGAACTTACGAAGCACTACGAGATGGGCGATACGGTGGTGCAGGCCCTGCGCGGCGTGTCATTTGGAATAGCGCGCGGTACGTTTGTGGCGATCATGGGCCCTTCGGGTTCGGGCAAGACGACGTTGATGGACATACTGGGTTGTCTGTCGCGGCCAACCTCGGGAGAGTATCTGCTTGGTGGGGTGCCGGTGTCGAAACTGCCCGAGTCGCGGTTGGCCCAGTTGCGCAACCATGAGATTGGGTTCGTGTTTCAGAACTTCAATTTGCTTTCTCGGACGACCGCGCTGGCAAATGTCGAGTTGCCACTGCTCTATGACGGCGTCCCGAAGAAGGACCGCGTAGCGCGGGCGAAGGAGACTCTGGAGTCGGTCGGGCTTGGCGAGAGATTGTACCACAAGCCGAGCGAACTCTCCGGGGGTCAGCGGCAGCGTGTGGCGATTGCGCGCGCGCTGGTGAACAAGCCGAGCATTCTGTTCGCGGACGAACCGACGGGGAACCTGGATACGACGAGCGGCGAGAGCATCCTCGCGCTGTTCGACGAACTGCATAAACAAGGCAACACAATCGTCATGGTAACGCACGAGCGCGACGTGGCCGAACACGCCGAACGCATCCTGAGTTTTCGTGACGGCAATCTGGTGAAGGACGAATGGCGAACCAACGGAGTCTGGGACCCAAAATCATTGGGTGGTTAATTGTTCTCGTGGTCGTGCTGGGCGTACCGGCATTTCTCCTGACGCGCGAGAAGACCATCGAGGTGACGGCCGCGCCGGTGGAGCGCGGGCGCGTCGAGCAGACCATCACGGCGATCGCGTCCGGTACGGTGAAAGCGACATCAACGTCGCTGGTTGCCGCAGGCGCAATGGGAACGATCATGGCGTTTCCATCCGAGGAAGGCGATACCGTGGCGAAGGGCGACGTGCTAGTCGAATTGCGCCACTCGGAACTGGATGCGCAAGTCCGGCTCGCAGAAGCGAACCTCAAAGTCGGGGAGTCCCGCCTGCTGCAGGCGACATTGGGCAAGAATATCAGCAGCAAGGTCTCGAGTACGCGCGTGGCGCAGGCGCGGGCGCAGTACGATCAGGCCAAGAAGGACTACGAACAGGCAAAGACGCTGATGGACAAGAACTCGATCGCGCGTAACCTCTTCGACAAGGCCGAGACGGCGTTCAAGGTCGCCGAGGAGGCGCTCGCGGCGGCGCTGGCGAGCGAAGGCGAGAACGCCGTGCGAGACGAAGAAGTGATCATGGCGCAGGCGAACATCGAGCAGTTGAAGGCCGCGGTCGAGGTAGCCGAAGCGATGCGCGACAATGCGATTGTAAAGGCGCCATTCGACGGGGTCGTGGCGAAGACGATGCGCGAAGTGGGCGAGGCGGTGACGATCGGCATGCCGCTGCTGCAACTCGTCAATCCGTCGGACATTTATATCGAGGCGCCATTCGACGAGGCGAATGCATCGCAAATCAAAGTGGGCCAGAAGGTGCGCATCAACATCGACGCGTACCGTGAACAGGACTTTTACGGCACGGTCGATTTCATCTCGCCGGTCGTTTCGTTGAACCCGGACCTGAGCCGAACGCTCAACGTACAGGTCAAGATCGAACAGGACAAGGACAAGTTCATCACCGGCATGTCGGCGGACGTGATCATCCTCGTGGACGAAAAGGACGATGTCATCTTCGCGCCCACGGAGTCGCTCATCCGGCAGGAGTTCGCATACGTCGTTGAAGGCGGCCGTGCGGTGCGCCGCGACGTGACGACCGGCGTCGGAAACTGGAACACGATCGAGATTACGGAAGGACTCGAGGAAGGCGACCAGCTCATCACGTCGGTGTCGCTTGCGGCGCTGAAAGAGGGTGTGAAAGTGAAGGTCGTCGAAAAGTTGGCGACGTAATGGGCCCCTTCGATTACCTTGGTATTGCCCTCGATTCGATCGCGCAGAACAAGGTCCGGTCGCTGCTTACGATGCTGGGCGTCATCATCGGCGTGATGTCCGTGATTCTCCTCATTTCGCTCGGCGAAGGCGCGCAGGCATACATTCAACGCGAGTTTGCGGGCATGGGCAGCAACGTGCTGTTGATCACGCCGGGCAAGCAGGAAACTTCGGGGATGATGCCGATCATTGCCGGAAGCTTCCGTAAACTCACGTACGAGAACGCAAAAGAGATCGAGCGCAGGGCGCTCGGTGTCCGGGCTGTGGCGCCGGTCGTGATTGGGGCGGGAGCAGTCGAGTATGGGGAGCGCCGCCGGAATACGATGGTTATCGCGTCAACGGAGGACTTCGAGAAAGTCCGCAACCTTCACGCGCAGTTGGGCCGGTTCATTTCCGATCAGGACATCGACAAGAATAACAAGGTGTGCGTCATCGGCGTGAAGGTGAAAGAAGAGTTGTTCGGCACGGACAACCCCCTGAACAAGAGCGTGAGCATCAATCGGTCGAAACACACGATTGTCGGCGTGCTCGAGCCGAAGGGCATGATGCTGGGCCTCAACATCGATGACCTGGTGGTGATTCCGCTACGCAGCGGACAGTTGATGTTTTACGGCGGTGAAGACCGGTTGTTCCAAATCGTGGCCGGGGCCAAGAGCCCGGACGACGTGAAAGTCGCGACGGAAAGCGTTCGGAGCATACTTAAAGCCGCGCACGACTACGTCGAGGACTTTACCATCACCGATCAGACGTCAATCCTTGCTACGTTTAATCAGATTTTTGTAGCGATGCGCGTGATGCTGGCGGGCATTGCGGGTATCTCGCTCCTGGTAGGCGGCATTGGGATCATGAATATCATGCTGGTGTCCGTTCGGGAACGTACGCGGGAGGTGGGCGTGCGCAAGGCGGTCGGCGCGACGCGTCACGACATCGGAATGCAATTTGTGATCGAGTCTATAACGCTGAGTTCGATAGGCGGATCGATCGGGATTGCGCTGGGGTTCCTGGGCACCTTCATTATTCGATCGATTTACCCGCCCCTCCCCGTGTACACGTCGAGCTGGGCGGTCATTCTTGCCTTCTTTTTCTCGATGGCGGTCGGTGTATTCTTCGGGGCATACCCGGCGTTCAAAGCGTCGGGCGTGGACCCGGTCGAGGCCCTTCGGTACGAGTGAATTGCTGTTCGTAGACAGTTGGGCGCCGGTTTGGTAGTATCGCGCCAGCGCTGGGCGGCGCGTGAGGGTGCGGAGCCTAATCCAAACGAGAGGGGCGTTGTGCGCCATGCTGAATTTGGCAGTAATTCTCGAGAACAGTGCGCGGGAGCGGCCGAGCCATCCGGCCGTGGTGTACGGGCAGTTCCGGTTGGACTACCAGACCATCAACGCGATGGCGAACCAGGTCGCGAACGGGTTGGTGAAAGCGGGCATTCGCAAGGGCGACAAGGTGGCATTGTCGTGCCCAAACCTTCCCTATTTCCCGATCGTATACTTCGGCGTGCTGAAGGCGGGCGGGGTATTCGTGCCGCTCAACGTGCTGCTGCGCGATCGGGAGGTGGCGTATCATCTCTCGGATTCCGACGCGTCGGTATACATTTGTTTCGAGGGTACGCAGGAGTTGCCAATCGGGAAGGTGGGGTACGAGGGCTGGAAGGAAGCCGGGACCTGCGAGCACTTTTACATAATTCCGACGATTCCCGGCGGGGACTCCCCCATTCCCGGCGTGCCCACGCTGGGCGACTTGATGCATGAGCAGCCCACGACATTCGATACGGTACAGTGCAGGCCCGATGACACCGCAATCATCATATACACTTCGGGCACAACGGGCCGTCCCAAGGGCGCTGAACTGACGCACTCGAACAATCTGATGTACAGTATGACCAGCCGGAAGCTACTCGACGGATCGCCGGACGACGTAACCTTGGCGGTGCTGCCGTTGTTCCACTCGTTCGGACTCAACGCGCTGCTGAATTCGGTAATCTACGGCGGCGCGACCATTGTGCTGCACACACGATTCGAGCCCGGCGCCGCGTGGCAGGCATTTGACGACGAAGGGGTGACCGTGTTTGCCGGCGTGCCGACGATGTATTGGGACCTGCTCAATTACTCCGGAGCCGATACGCACGATATGGAGAAAATCCGGTCGAACATGCGTCTGGGCGTGTGCGGCGGAGCGCCGATGCCGGTGGACGTGATGACGCGGTTCCAGGAGAAATTCGATATCAAGATTCTCGAGGGATACGGTCTGAGCGAAACGACGGCGGGCTGCAGCTTCAACCGCATCGATATGCCGCAAAAGATCGGGTCGATCGGCGTACCCATTTGGGGTATGGAGATGAAGGTCGTGGACGACAACATGAGCGAGCTTCCGGTAGGCCAGCCGGGCGAGATCGTTGTGCGCGGACCATTGGTTATGAAGGGCTATTACAAGCGCGACGAGGCGAACGAGGAAGCTTTCCGCGGCGGCTGGTTCCACACGGGCGACGTCGGATACAAGGACGAGGACGGCTATTTTTACATCGTCGATCGCATCAAGGACATGATCATCCGAGGCGGATTCAACGTGTATCCGCGCGAGATAGAAGAAGTATTGATGGCGCACCCGGAAATATCGCTGGCGGCGGCGATTGGAATTCCGGACGAAGAGTACGGCGAGGAAGTGAAGGTCTACGTCATTCTCGAAAATGGCTCGACGATGCAGGTCGAGGACATCCTTGCGTACGGCAAGAAGCAGTTGGCGGCATACAAGTACCCGCGCATGGCGGAGATTGTGACCAGCCTTCCCATCGGCCCGACGGGAAAGATTCTGAAGACCGAACTGCGGAAGATTGCGTTGGCGCAGGCGCCCGCCTGAAACGAACAATCAACGCATTGGAATTACCACTAAGCAAGTAGGTTGGAGTGTAGCTCATGTTGAATCTTGCGACGCTGCTGGAAGAGAGCGCTCGGCTGTATCCTGACAAGACGGCGATTGTGTTCGATCAAATCCGATTGACCTATGCGCAGGTCAACGCCATGGCAAACCAACTTGCGAACGGCCTGGTGAAGGCAGGTATTCGCAAGGGCGACAAGATTTGCGTGTGTTGCCCCAACTTGCCGTACTTTCCCATCATCGTGTTCGGAATTCTGAAGGCCGGTGCGGTGGTCGTCCCGTTGAACGTGCTCCTGAAACACCGCGAGTTTGCCTATCACATCGCCGATTCGGACTCGACAGGTTTCATCTGCTTTCAAGGCACCGAACAATTGCCAGTGCTCCAGGAGGGGTACGCAGGCTGGCAGGAAGCGAAGACATGCCCGAACCTGTGGGTGATTCCGACAATTCCCGGCGCGGACTCGCCTATCGAGGGCATACCGACGTTTATGGAGTTATTGCACAATCAGCCGCAGACGTTCGAGACCGTCGCGACGCGCGCGGACGATACCTGTCTGATCATCTATACGTCGGGAACGACGGGACGTCCGAAAGGCGCCGAACTGACGCACTCGAACATGACCATCAACGCGATGATCACGCGCGATATGGGCAAGTCGACCAAGGAAGACGTCCTGCTGGTGGTCTTGCCCCTGTTCCATTCATTTGGATTCTCGTGCCAAATGCTCGCGGGTATCCTGACCGGCAGCACGCTCGTGCTTCAACCGCGATTCGATCCCGGCGCGGTGTTGCGCGCGTTCCAGGACGAGGGAATTACATTGTTTTCCGGCGTGCCGACGATGTATTGGGACCTGCTCACGTACGCCGATCTCGACAAGTACGACATCGCGAAGATATCGAAGTCGCTCCGTTTATGCAATTCAGGCGGCGCAGCGATGCCCGTGGAAGTGATGAAGCGGTTTGAAGACAAGTTCAACGTAACGATACTCGAAGGCTACGGCCTTTCCGAGACGTCGCCCGTGGCCAGTTTTAATCAACTGGAGAAGCCACGGAAGCCGGGTTCCATTGGCCTACCGGTGTGGGGCGTCGAGATGAAGATTGTGGACCACGACATGAACGAGATGCCCATCGGGAAGACGGGCGAAATCGTGATTCGCGGGCACAATATCATGAAGGGATACTACAAACGCGACGAAGCGAACGACGAAGCGTTTCGCGGCGGGTGGTTCCACAGCGGCGACGTTGGATACAAGGACGAGGATGGCTACTTTTACATCGTCGATCGCGTGAAGGACATGATCATCCGCGGTGGTTTCAACGTGTATCCGCGCGAGGTGGAAGAAGTGCTGATGACAAATCCGGACATTTCGCTCGCGGCGGTCATTGGCATCCCACACGAAGAGTACGGCGAGGAAGTAGCCGCGTATGTCATTCCGCAGACGGGTTCCACCATCGACGAGGCAGATGTCATCGCGTGGGCCAAGAAGGAGATGGCTGCCTACAAATATCCGCGCCACGTAGAAATTGTAAAGACGATGCCGCTCGGGCCGACGGGAAAGATATTGAAGACCGAGTTGCGGAAGATGGCCGCGGAAAAACTGGCGGTGACGAGATAGTTTCCGATTGCGATCCGCCAACCAGAAGATTGCATGATTATATCGTATAGTCGCGGCCAGGAAGCCGATGTGCGGCAGACGGTCGGCCGTATCGTGCGCGACACACCGGTCACCGATCTGCACACCCATCTGTATGCGCCGCCTTTTGGGCCACTGCTGCTTTACGGAGTAGACGAGCTACTCACTTACCACTACCTCATCGCGGAGGTTGTCCGCGCAACACGTGTGCCCTATGAGTCCTACTGGTCCATGTCCAAGCGCGATCAGGCAGCGTTCATATGGCGCTCGCTGTTTGTGGAGCGATCCCCGATCGGCGAAGCCTGCCGCGGCGTGTTGACTGCGCTGGATCGGCTGGGGCTCGACGTGTCCTCGCGCGATCTCGACGCGTATCGTGCGTTCTTCGAGGATGTAAGCATTGATGCGCACATTGACCGCGTATTCGCCGCAGCACGGGTGCGTGACGTCGTGATGACGAACGATCCGTTCGATCCGATTGAACGACCCACATGGGACCAGGGTTTCGCGGGCGATAAACGCTTTCACGCAGCGTTGCGGATCGACCCGCTGCTCAACGATTACACGGCCGCGAGCGAGAAGCTGCGGGGGTGGGGGTACAACGCGGGGCAAACCGCCGACGCACCCAGCCTCGCCGAAGTGCGGCGCTTCCTCTCCGATCACGTAAAGCGCATGAAGGCGCTTTATATGGCGGTGTCGTTGCCACCGGACTTCGCGTACCCGGACAATTCGCTGCGGTCGAAGCTGATTTCCGAGTGCGTTGTGCCGGTCGCGGCCGAGTATAACATCCCCTTCGCGCTAATGATTGGCGTAAAACGGGCGGTGAATCCTTCGTTGAAGCTGGCGGGCGACGGCGTCGCACGGGCGGACGTGGGCGCGGTGGAGCGTTTGTGCGCGCGGTTCCCAAAGAACAAGTTTATGGTCACGATGCTGTCGCGGGAGAACCAGCATGACTTGTGCGTCGCGGGGCGGAAACTTCCCAACCTGTTTATCTTCGGGTGCTGGTGGTTTCTCAACAATCCCAGCTTGATCGAGGAGATGACGCGGATGCGGATTGAACTGCTGGGTCTGAGCGTAACGCCGCAGCACAGCGACGCGCGCGTTCTCGAACAGGTCATCTACAAGTGGGAACATTCGCGCGCGATCATCGGGAAGGTGCTGGAAGACAAGTATTGCGACCTGCTCGCGGCGGGTTGGACCGTTGCCGAGGACGAGATTCGGCGGGACGTGACAGAGTTGCTGGGCGGGGGCTTTTGGGGATTTCTGCGGGCGGAATTATAGAGGGCGCAAAAGGCTTGTAATGGACGTAAAGGACCCAACGGACGCAAAAGGACGGGATGGACTTCATGGACCGAAGCGAACGCGTTCGCGCAAGATGGCCCGTGTCGCAGGCGTCTTCGACTACTGGGCTTCGCTCTCGATGAAAATGGGTTGGGTCCACGCCATTGATTCGCCGTGGCCGAAACATTCAAAACGGACGTAGGTCGCATCTAGCGTTTCACCGACGGTGAACTCGAACGAGGCGGCGTCCGCGTGCGTGATACAGCGGCCAAAATCCTTGGTAACGACGATTCGCTGGGCGTTCTGTGTCGCGATGCGAATGACGTTACCCGTCAGGCGGATTGAATCGATTATCACGCCTGTGCTCGCATAGAAACGCCCCGCGCGCAGTGCGGCGACCAAATCTGTTACCTGCTTCGAGTCGCTCTGGACCATGTTCCATGCAACGCCTTCATCGCCGATTTGGTGAGCGTCGTCGTTCGCGAAGCCCCACACGCGGCGGCCCGAACCCAGGAGCATGTCCCAGCGGTCGGTTGCGAGGGGGTTCCCGGCGTGCATTCGGACAAGGCCATTGTAGATTTCGACACCCAGATAACCTTGCCACGATTCGAGCTTATTTTGCGGGCAGTGGTTGAAGTGCCGCTCCCAATTGGGGTGCGCCATGATCGCGAACGCGCTATCCGCGGCAATAGCACTGAGCACAACTTGCCGATCAGCGTCGGGCGTCACGTAGGCCCGTGCGTCCACGTGGAGAATGTGTGGGCCGTTTATCGTGACTTCGTTCCCGGGAATCAGGGTCATACCGTGACAATCGAACGCTTCCGATTCGGTAATCATGTCGTGGTCGCTAATCATGAGAAAGTCGTAGCCGAGTTCGGCATACCGATCGATCAGATCCTGCGGGGGACGGTCGCCATCGCTCCGCGTAGTGTGGGCGTGGAGATTTCCACGGCGCCAGTCGATTGATTCGTTGAGGTAGGGGCTCAGAATTTTCATTGTGTTGTCCCTGTTGGCGAGGTCACGGCGGTTTCGCCGCACACGATGCGCAGCTCCGCGTCGATGGCGTTGTCCGTTCCCGCCGCAACAAGGACGACCTCCTTCACGCGCGCCGCGGATGTGATCCAGCCGCGCGCGGCGGTGTCAAAGGATCCAAGATCGTACCCTTTCAACATTCCGACTTCCGCGAGCTGTCGCAGCGCCGCGGCGCCTTCGCGTACCAGCGGTTCCGGATAGACGCGCGCGAACAGGTTCGCTTGTTCGCCAAGTTCACCGGTTGCCGGCCCTTGCTGTGTGAAACCTTCCACAGCGGTCCTGCTTGTGCCGAATACCAGATCGCGTCCGGCCAGCAGCGCGGCGGGTTCGAGCGAAGGCCCGCCAACGAGTGGGACTGAAGCGAGTTTCTTGTCGGCGTTGTAGCGGGGATAGATGTCCCAGGGGTTCGCACCCGTCGGAGGCGGCGGCAACGCGCCGAGGTTGGGAATTGCGCCGGCCGGGACCTGCAACGTTCCGACAAGGATAGGAACTGGGACCATTTCATTCTGATCGAAACCGGTACACGACAGCCGAATCGAGGGGCCAAGTGGTCCGAGCATGGACGTGATAGTCTGCGCAACTCGCGGCGCGCCGTCGGCGCTGGGCGCTTCCCAAGCTTGCCATTGCGAAGCATTGAGCCACGAACTCTCCAGCGCCTCGCCGAGGCTCGCCCACACTTCGCGCACCGGCTTGCCGAAGTTGGCGGACACTTCGACCATGCCGGGAATCGGCGTTGCAAGGGCGTACGGATTTGCGCCGTTGAGCAGCGGCCCGAACCGTGCGCGCGCCGACTCTCGAATCGTCGCGTGGCATTTGGCATATGCTCGGTCGTTGTCAATACGGACGGCAAAAGCAATAGACTCAAAAGCGTCGCCAAGCGGATCGTCTTCCGCGAGTTGGACTGTACCGCGGACGTCTTCCGCGCCTTCGGTAAGCAGGTTGTCGCGCTCCACGTCATCGAGCGCGGCGCCCGGCTGCAACGTGAGTGAGTGGACGAGCACATCGCGGTTTGCGCTGAGGATTAGAATTCGTCCGCGCACGGCATAGTAGATGCCGCTCTTTTCGATATGGCGCATGCGCAATCCGCCGGCGTAATCGCCCGTTATACCCGATCCGAACACTAACAGGCGTTCGAGGAGGGTCCCGATGCGGGACATGTGGGTGATGGCGAGCGCGTCCGAGAACGTGCGCACATCGCCTCCGGTGAGGTACAGACGTTGCGTGAGCAGGTTGTTGAGCACCCAGCGGGGAACCCCTGGGTCTTGGCGCAGTTTTCGCAACAGCGCGTCGCGCGACGCGGCATCCGGCCACGTATTCCATACGTCCGATGCAGTTATGCGGTCGAGTCCATTAACGGGATCGGACAGGACAACGTTATAGCGCGAACCGGCCGGGATAAAGGCGGTTGCTTCATAGCTGTTGCGTGTGAACCACAGGACGAAAAGCAGCAGCACAACGCACCCCAGCGCGATTCGCCCGAGGCATCCGCTGCCGCGGGCGCCTATCGATCGGCCCTTGATGCGACCTCCGGAGCCGGTGTAGTTTCGGACTACGTCGCTCACGGCGCAGTCTTTCGAAGCGAGATGGTTACGGGCCTGCCGAGTTTCCCATTGGCATCAGGGAAGGATACATGCATGCGCTTGTAACGCGGCTCCATAACGACGCTGTGGCGCGTTTGATCGTTGACGATTGTTTGTTGTCCAGAACGTCCGGGTTCGCGGTCGGCCATCACTCTAGCGAGTGCATCCGACTCGATGACTCGCTGCGATCGCAGGAGCGCGTTGATGCGCTGATAACGGTAGTCGGCATCGTGCTGGGGTGCTTCCGCGGGGTTTACGCCGAGCAGCACGCCGTTCGACGCAACGCGCGTCGTGCGGGTCTCGCCGAGTTCCACGACCCGCGCGTTTTCCGCGATCGCGTCGCACACGAGCACGTGGTATCCGCGCAGGTGCGGCGCGGCATCGAGACGGGTGAGCACTTCGGCCACGCTACGGTCTTTTTGCAGCGCGTCGTGCAGCACCATTTCCACGGGAGGACCGGCCAATGACGGCGCGCCGAGGGATTCGACGCGCTCGACGGCTACGGCGAGGCCTGCTTCGTTCATGCCCGTGAACGCGCCTATTGTGGAGGCAAACCCAACCTGCACGTAACGCATGCCGCCCTTTGGGTCCATATCGCGAACAATCGGTGTGAGCGATTCCGGCCAATCGAAGTTGCGGCCGACCAAGACCTGGTCGGTGCCGGCGCGGTCGCCCGTAATTGCGAGCATGGTGCAGAACGGGGCGCCGTACAGAGCGTCGGCAGATTCGGATGCAAGAATTGTCGGCGCACATTGCAGGAGCCAAACGGCATCGAACGGCATTTCCGCGCCGTCAGCCAGGCCGGTCAACACGTCGAGAGTTTCGCTCGACAGCGACACGAGCATGGGCCGGGCGCCAATGCCGAGCCGGGTCAAGGCGAGGGGCGAAAGATCGACAAACGACGGCGCATATGTCCACCATCCATCCTTCGGGATCCATGTGCCGTCCTGGCAGCGCGCGACGATTTGCGTTGCGTAGGCCTGTTGCAGTTGTTCGGCCAGCGCCGCGCCATGTTGGTGGCCGATTTCATAGGGCGTGCCGCGCAACTCGAGCACTACGCCGTTTTCGACGTCGCGCTTCACGGCGTCCCCTATCGGCGCGTCTTCGGGCTGCTTTTCGCCCCTCGTCATCAAAGAGTCGAACTGACGAAACAGCCATTCGTCGATCCCCGGGCCGTACATGTTCATGCTGCGCTCGTACGATGGCGCCGCGTACGCGCTCTGCGGAACGAGGTACAAGAGATGGTCGTTCGCGAGACCGACGGTAAATTGCGCCTTGTAGCCGCGCACGAGTGCGATGCGGCGGAGTCGCAGCCCGATCTCGACGCACGGTTCGCCGGGTACGAAGGTAAGCAGCAGGTCGCCGATTTCGAGCGTCTTGATCACGGTGGTTGCCGGCATGAACGACGAGGCCATCGTTGGAGGAAGGTCCGGCGTGGCGTGGCCAACGCGGAGCTCCAATTCCCCGCACGTGATGTTCCCGGCGGCCTCCATGACCTTTGCAGCGAGTTGTTTTCCCACCCACTCGGTGTGCGCCCACCCGACGAGGTTCTCCGGGTTCTTTGGCCGCTGATCGCCCTCCGCCCCATTGAGGAACATCGCGACGCATCCTGCGGCGGCCTGCGCTTCGACGGCGCTATAGAAATATCCTGGGTAATCCGCGGAAATGGAGAGCTTGTCCGGCCCGCCGACGGTTGTCGGATGCGCGGCCATGTTGGCAACGATGGCGATGGCGTTGCCGTCGGAGTCGTCTACACGGATGACGCCAATCTGCGGGTCAATCGGGCCTTCAGGGACGCGGCGGTTTTCGGTGAGGTTTTCGTGTGACGAGACATCGAAGCCGATCGTGGCGCGTTTGCGGCCCGCGAGCGCGCCCTGCATCGATTCGACAATCAGCTGCGCGGTGTCTTCGAGGACGTTGGGCATGAACCGGCCCGATACGGCGCGAAAAATGAGCGGATGGCTCATGCCGCCCTGCGCGCTGTGCGTGTGCGTCGCCGTGAGGAGGATATTTTCCTTCGGGACGTCCGTTGGCGCGAGTTCGAAAACGCGGTCGCGTAGTTCGCGGTTGATGACGCAAAGGTCCGTGTTGACCAGCAAGACCGCCGTCTTGCCGTCACTTAGAAAGAGGCTGCGCGCCCAGACGGGATCGTGGACAGCGATCGCGCCGCGCCCCATCCGGTCTCCGTAACCGTTCAACGGGGTTTCAAGCGGCGGGGTGATCTCGACCTTTGCAGCGCCCGCTTCGAATGCGGCGGCGGGATTCGACGCGAACAGAGACACGCTCCCGATCACGAGCAGAAGCGTTGCGCGGTTGAATAAACAACGACTCCTATGGACTGTATGGACCCAATGGACGAACCGCACCCGCGTTCCCCCTTGCACTGTAAACGACGAGTTTATCATAGCAGCCCGCGCGTGGGACAACGGGGCGGACACGACTCTGCTATGATTTGGCACCTTGTGGGAGGCGCCTGATGTCGAATGAACTGGAAGTGCGACGGCTCACGATTGAAATGACGGCGTATTACTGCGTGCAGACGCCGAATGGTGACCATACCGCACCACGGAAGACGCTCATTTCGCTGCACGGATTCGGACAGAAGTGCAGGGGATTCGTGCGCAACTTCGCGCCGTTGCGCGAGCGGAACATCCTGGTCGTCGCGCCGCAGGGTCCGCACCAGTTTTACATGCAGCTTGAACCCAAGAAAGTGGGATTCAACTGGCTGACGATTTACGAGAAAGAGACGACGATACGGGACTTCGTGGGTTACATGGGCCGGCTCCTCGACACGCTCGAAGGCGAGTTCGGAAAGGTTCGCGACAACCTGTTCTTACTGGGTTTCAGCCAAGGGGTTTCAATGGCGTACCGCCTCGCTGCATCGGGCGCCGTGGCGCCACGCGGGCTCATCGCGTGCTGCGCCGACCTGCCGGCGGATGTCGCCGAGAAGTTGCCGGGGATGGCGAAGTTCCCCGTGTTACTCGCGCACGCCGATGACGATCCGGTGGTCCCTGTGGCAAAGGCGGAGGAGGCGGAGGCGATCCTGAGTACCCACCAATTTCCGTTTGAGCGGCTTCGGTACGAGGGCGGACACACGCTACCGGAGGGCGTGCTACGAAACATTGGAGACTGGATCGAGGCGCGCTAGAACACGCGGAGCGTGACGCACTTCAGGTAGGCTGTTTCGGGCATGGCCATGAGGACGGGGTGATCGCGGGCGGCGCCGCGAACCTCGACAATCCAGATCGGTCGCTGCACCGAGCGCGCGGCGCGCTTCAACACTTCGAGAAACGCAACCTCGTCGACGAAATGCGAGCAGGACGACGTGACGAGGTAGCCGCCTGGCTCGACCGCCTGCATGGCGTCGCGGTTCAACGACTGGTAGTGACCCAAGGCTTTCTGGACCTGCGCGCGCGACTTGGCGAGCGCCGGCGGGTCGATGACGACTACGTCGTAGCGCTCGCCCTGGCGCAGCACAGTCGCTACGTCTCCGCTATGAATGGACATCGTAGCGCCGAAACCGTTTCTTTCTGCGTTTGCCAGTGCCATATCAAGCGCGGGTTGCGACGTATCGACGCACAGTACGCTCGCTGCCCCGGCACGCGCCGCGTGAAGGCCCCACTGCCCCGCGTAACAATAGCCGTCCAATACACGCGCGCCGCGCATGAAGGGCGCGTTCGCGACGCAATTCTCGCGCTGATCGAGAAATAGCCCGGTCTTCTGGCCTTGGTCGAGGTTTACCGAGAAACGCACAGCGCAACTCTCGGACTCGACCCGAGCGGGCACCTCGCCGAATCGCTGGACTTGGTTCCCGGACTGAAACCGAACTCCTCGGATATCGTCGAAGTCGAGGAATCCCTGAGCGACGTGGTCCGCCTGCCGGGCATAAAAGCCGCACGTCGTCTCAATCGCGACGATGTCACCGTAGCGGTCGGCAATCAGGCCGGGGAGTCCGTCGCTTTCTCCAAACACCCAACGGTAGGTCGATTCGTTCGGGTAGAGCGTTTCGCGGTACCGGCGCGCCCGGGCAATACGCCGCTCGATGAGTGCGTCGTCGATCGTGTCGGCCTTGTCCGCGAGAATGCGCACCGCGATTCCGCCTTCGTGCTGAAAGAAGCCGCGGCCAACGAAACGCCCAGCGTCGGAGATCACATCGACAATATCGCCGTCGGCAGCATCGGGGAGACGGGCAAACTCGTTGCGGTATGCCCACAGATGGCCGCGTAGAAGACGGCGGTCTTCGCGGGGTTTCAAGATGGCTTTTGGTATTGGCATTATCCGGACCTTAGATGAAATGGAAAGCGGCTCAGCAGAACCGCCGCTGATTAAACCGACCCTGTGACTTGGTCGAGGCGGACGGACGCGCCGGATTCGACGGAACGTGCAATTGCTACCATCGCGCGCATCGCGGCGGTCCCGTCGTCGACCGTCGCGCCGACTTGCGCCCTGCCATGCAGGATGGAATCCGCAAACGCTTCGAGCTGGAGTTTGTACGTGTAGGCGTCTTCGCCAAGTACGCGGCGGAATTGGCGGTCCTTAACAGAGAAGCATTCGACGTCGCCGCTCTTGTGATACCACGGAAGCGGTATCTTGCCGTAAACGCTGCCGAACTCGCCGTAAATCTGGAATCCCTCCTGGAAGTCGCCTCGAATCGGGATCGTAAGGTCGAAGTGACCGACGTGTCCGCCCTTGAAGTCGGCGGAGACAAACCAGCAATAGGAGTCGTACTTTTCGACAAGCTTGGCCGTTACAGCCTCAATTTCGCCGGCGAGAAACCGCGCGGAATCGACGAGATGGCTGCCGTGTGTGAGCATGAAGTACTTGCGTTTGTCGGCCTTAGGATTGCCGCCGGGGCGCACGGCGTTGGCGCTGGTGATCGGAATCGGCTGGAGGTTGTCGGTCATGGCGTAGCGCTGGGTGGAATCGCAGTACCACGACTTCATCGCGATTAGCCCTCCGATTTCCTCTTGGATGAATTGGTGGGCGAACCGGACTCCGGGATCAAACCGCCGGTTGTTGCCGACCTGGAAGACGCGATGATCCTTCGCGCGAATTGCGTGAAACGACGCGCGGAGCGCTTCGCATTCTTCGACGGAGACGCCCAGCGGTTTCTCGACGAACACGTGTTTGCCGGCACTGAGCGCCTGCACACACAACGAGACGTGGAACTGGTCCGATGTGGCTACGATGACGGCTTCCACATCAGGATCGTTCATCATATCGTCGAATTTCGCGTAGGTTTTCGCGGGCCGGTGGACGGCAGCCATACGTTCGAGCAGGTCGGGTGCGGCGTCGCAAATCGCGTAGAGTTCCGTGTTGCGGCCTTTGCGGCAGGCGTCGAAATGGGCGAACTGCGCGATGGGCCCACAACCGAGTACGCCCACGCGGAGCAGTCGCGGCTCTTTCGCGATCACTGGGCCACCTGCGGATAACGCTGGCGCAGGGCCTCGCGCAGGGCAATCAGCTTCCGGCGCTCCGCGACGGACACAAGCGCGGGGACATGGTCGTCAGCCGAAATTCCGCGCAGTTCGCCGGTCTTGTGGACGTCGATCGCTTGCAGCATGGCCTCGGCGCCCAGGCGCGGATTGGGTTTGCCCTCGCCGTCCTTAATCGAGTTAATAGCCGATCCCGCAAGGAAGAGGATGTTCTCCTCGATCCCTCTGGCCTCGACGTCGGCGAGGTTGATGCCGATATTGCCCTGGTCCAGTCCGCCTGCCCGGACGATCATCGTCGGGTTAATACCGTCGATGGGCGCTGTCAGCGTCGATTCGGAAGCGCGCCATTCGCCGCCGTAGGGGCGCAGGAACGGCATACCCTCTTTGAGCGGCGCGGTCTGCCGAAAGTCGATGCCGTCAAGGCGTGCGAGCAAATCAATAACGTCGCGCCAGATTGCGCGGGTGCGCGTGCCGATACCGGCGTTGTGGCCGTAAATGGCAGGCGGATTCGGAAGGCGCTTTGTCGATTCGCGCACCATGCGCACGGCCCCGGCCGCAAAGGTTTCGCTGAACATGACGCCGCGCACGCCGCATTCGAGGACCGCGTGAACGGTGTCGAGGATTTCGTGCGGAGAGCCGGTTACGTGCGGCGCGAAGATGATGCCAAGTCCCCCACGCTTGTCCTTGACGCGGTCAATGGCGGCCATCGCACGCCGGGCGCGTTCGCGGACCGGCGAGTAGTCGAGGTCGGGGTAGAGGTCTTCGTCTTCCTTCACAAACAGGAACAGCGGACACTGCGCCGCTTCTTCAACAAGGAACTCTACCTCTTCCGGCGTGATGCCCGCGGTAGGTTTCAGGATTGTGCCGAACGCCGGTTGGTCGGGCGCGAATCCGGTCATTTTGCGAACGCCTTTCGGCCCGTACGCAGGCCCGGGAAACGTGCGAAGGATGTGGGCGGGAATCTGCAGCGTGACGAGACGTGCGTCTTGCCGTTCGTACAGATCGAAAATGCCCGCGCCGGCGATGGTGTGCAGGAGATCGCAGGACGTCACGTGGCCGTCGGGATGCTGCATCATCTTGAGGGGAATGGCGACGTGCGCAAGACCCAACCGGCCGGTCGCATCAAAGGCGTCCACGCCGGCGGGTTTGGCGGAGCATTGGTCAAGCAGGGAACCCGGCGGCGGATTGTGCACCCCGCTGGTCGCGAGATAGCTGATTTCCTCCGCGGCATCGGTTAGCCGCGTAGTGCGCAGTGCGAAGAAGTACGTGGCGACAACGTAGTCATCGATTCGCGGCGGTGGGTTTTCGGCCAGCCGTTCGGTCACAACCCGGCGCAGCAATTCCTCGCGGGCATCTTGATCTTCCCACAAAACACCGGCGGATGTTGTATCTAGATGGGGCATCCGGGGATTATGAACGAAACGGCTTCGGGAATTCGATTTTGGTTGCTGCGGGGCGGGCCGGTTAGTGGTCGCGTTCGATAATGAAGCGTGCGAGGGCGCGGAACGTGTCCGCTTTAGGTCCGAACTCCGCGAGCGAATTGACTGCATCGGCGATCGCTTCGGACGCGAGTTTTCGCGCACCGTCCAGCCCGATCACCGCTGGGTAGGTCGATTTCTGTCTGGCCTCGTCGCTGCCGACGGGCTTTCCGATGGCCACCTCGTCGCCGACCACGTCGAGAATGTCGTCGGCGATCTGAAACGCAAGGCCGATCGCTTCGCCGTATTGGGTCAGCGCGCCGAGCTGCGATTCGGCCGCGCCTGCGACCATCGCGCCCGCGCGGACAGAAACCCGAATCAGCGCGCCGGTCTTCTTCGCATGAAGTTTACGGAGTTCCGCTACGCCCAGGCGGCGGTGCTCGCTCTCGATATCGATAACCTGCCCGCCGACCATGCCGCACATTCCAGCGGCCTGGGCTATTTCCCGCATCACGCGGATGCTTCCGCAATCCGCTGCCGCTTCGAATGCTAGCGTCAACAACGCATCACCCGCGAGAATCGCCACGGCTTCACCGTACACCTTGTGCAAAGTAGGTTTGCCGCGACGCAGGTCGTCGTTGTCCATCGAAGGAAGATCGTCGTGGATGAGCGAGTACGTATGAATCATCTCGAGCGCGCATGCGACCGGTAACGCCGGCGCGTCGTTGCCGGAGACCAGTTCCGCGGCGCCGAGCGCGAGCGCGGGACGCAGGCGTTTTCCGCCGGCGAAGAGGCTGTACTCGATCGCTTCACGCAACGCGCTCGGAGCGTCGGAGCATCGCGTGAGGTAGGAACGAAGCGCAGTCTCGGTCTTGGAGGCTTTGCTTGTCAAGAATTGATCTATCAAGTGAATCCCCTCATGGTCCATAGTACGCGGGCGGAAGTGAGGCAAATGCACATATTCTAAACCGATTACGAATCCGATTCGAGCACGAACGCGAATGACGCGAGCGGCGGTTCGGGTAGGAGGCGATTTCGGACGGGCGCCGCACAAAAAAAGCACGTCAGGCCCCTAGGGTAACCTAACGTGCAAGAACAACAGACTCACTGACCGGGCACCGCCGCCTACTGCTCCAATCCGCCTAGCTGGTGCAGCCGGCCGACCGCTGACGGCGGAGCCCTTCAGTTACGAAGAATAGAAGAACTACTTCTTCTTCTTGGCGGCTTTCTTCTTCGCGGGCTTCTTCGCCGCTTTCTTCGGGGCCGCTTTCTTCTTCGCTGCTTTCTTCTTCGCTGCCATTCTTAGCTCTCCTTTTTTTGAGCTCTTCCACCAGCACCGGCCTGGTGTCACTAAGCCACCACGGGTGGCTATGCCATATCCGGCGCTCATTCCCGCAGGTGCCTACGGGAATATGACCATCGGGCTTTCGGCCCGGTATGGCTCTACTGGTCTATGTTCTCAGCCCCCGGGTGCAACGGGAACTGGGAAACGCACTGTCTGGATTTCCCGAATTGGGATGCCGCGCTTGGGCGGCGCGTTCCGGCGATCTTGGATGACGCCCCATACGTCATGCCCCCTGGTTCGCCGAACCCGTGCGAATCGTCTCTTTGTCTTGCCCACGGCGGCTCGTATGAATTGGCGCGGAACGCGTTCCGCGAAGAGATGATTTGGGACGCCACCGGGGCGAAATTGAGGTCTTATCGAGAACGATTGGTTTCACTGCCGGGCGCTCATTTTTTTCGCGCTTGCGGCCGTCTCGCGCTCGCGAAGACCATTGATTCAACTGTACGGTTGCGACTCGCGATCCGCTCGCGCGCCGTCTTTTTCGCTCATCCAACTGTTCGGTTGCTGTAGTTGATTTCGCTCAACCTTGCAACATCCGACTAAACTTTTATCATGCTTTGAAGAAAAATACAAGTATTTTTTCTGGAAAAATTTCTTTTCATCGGGTAACGGGATTCCGCGGCGACACCGGAAGCGCGTTGAGAACGCGATTCGACTCCAGTTTTTTCTGATGTATGCGATCTCCCGCTCATGCGCGGCGCGTTGCGACCGATCATGCCGCGCACACTCCGTGTTCCATCGCGAGCGATTTCGCGGGCATCGCGATCGCCCCTATAAACAAAGGCCATCCGTGCTTCCGCACATCCCGCGCGCAGTGCGTCGCACACGGTGCGGGAAAACGATTCCGGCGGGCAAGTCACCCACGCGCTGTGTCGCGAAGGCACGCATCGAGGATGTCGAACGCGCGATCCAATTCTTCCCGCGAGATGGTCAGCGGCGGCGTCAGCGTCAAGATATTTCCCATCGTGATTTTGAAGCTTAGCCCCCTTGACAGGGCGCGATACATGACGTCTTCGGCCTCGGAAGTCGCGGGCGACGTGCGGTCGCCATCGCGGACAAGCTCCATCCCGAGCATCAATCCGATGCCGCGCACATCGCCAACGATGCGGTGACACTCTTTCAACGCGCGCATTCTCTCAAGGGCGTACGCGCCAAGTTCCAGCGTCCGTCGGAGCAGGCCGGCGGCCTCTATGAATTCGAGAGTTGCTAGCCCCGCAACACACGCTACGGGGTTCTTCTCGTGCGTATAATGGCCAAGCGCGCGGTCTCCGGCGACGTTCAGTTTGTCGCGTGCAATAACCGCGGCAATCGGCATTACGCCGCCACCCAGGCCTTTTCCGATGACCAATATGTCGGGCACAACGTCGTAGTGTTCGCACGCGAACATGCGGCCGGTGCGGCCGAGGCAGGTTGGAATCTCATCGAGAATGAGCAATGCGCCGTGCCGATCACAGGCTGCGCGCACTCTCTGCCAGTATTCGCGTGGGGGTACGAATGGTGCGCTGCGCACGGTCTCTGCAATGACCGCAGCCACGTCGCCTTCCTTTTCCAAGACGTACTCGATGTAGTCCGCGCACCTGAGCGTACACGTCGCGCCGCATCCGAACGGGCAGTGTGTTGGGTCGGGCGGCGGCACGTGCTCCGCGCCGGGAAGTAATGGTCCGGCGCCACGCCTGAAAATGGCCTCGCCGCCGAGGGAGATCGCGTCGAGCGAAGCACCATGGAACGATTCCCACATCGAGATTGTTTTGAATCGTCCGGTCGCGGCGCGCGCCAGCTTGAGCGCGATACCGATTGCGCTCGTCCCGCCGGGTGCAAAGAGCACCTTATTGAGATCCCCGGGGGCAAGTTGGGCGAGCTTCTTCGCCAGCGCGATTGCCGGGGCGTTGGTGTAGCGTCGCGGGCAGAACGGAAGTGTTTCAAGTTGTTCGCGAACCGCGTCCATCACCCTCTGATTGCGGTAACCGACTTGGTGAACGTTGTTTCCGTGGAAGTCCATGATGCGGTGGCCCTGCGCATCGATGAGGTAGATGCCGTCGCACTCGACGATCGCGTTGAGGCACGGAGTTGAAAGGGACTGGTGCAGGAAGTAGCGCGCATCTTCGTCAAGAATCGCCTGCGTGTCGCGGTCGATTGATGACAACGCCCAGGAGGCACGGCGCGGCGAAATGTTGAGGTCACCTTCGGAGCGGAGGCTATCGAGCGGATCGTTCATGGTTATTGGCCGATTCTAATAGAAGGCAGCGGCACGGTGCGAGGAGGGCGTAAAGGTTGGGAGGCTATTGTGACAGCTCGGAGGCAGCGGAGTTCACGGGGATGCAATGCCGGCACGACGACGGTGTGTGGTGCCTACGCAAGCTTTCGTTGGACCCACTCGCCCACTTCGCGAAGCGCTTGCGCGCCTTCGGGTATAAGCGTGGAGAAGAAATGCCAGACGTGAATCATGTCAGGATCGAGCCGAAACGTGACTTCGACGCCCGCGTCCTTGGCGCGTTGGACGAGGCGCGTCGAATCGTCGCGCAGGATTTCGGCGCCGCCGACGTGAATAAGCAGTGGCGGGTAACCGTGAAAGTCGCCGTATAACGGCGATGCACGGGAGTTGCGAGGATCGCTCCCATTGAGGTAGCGGTCCGCGAATCCGCGCAATTCCCACGGCTGGATCATGGGATCGGCCGCCGCGCGCGAGTCAATCGAAGCGCCGGTATGGGCGAGATCGGTCCACGGCGAAAGGGCGAACGCCGCGGCCGGGAGCGGGTCGCGCGCGTCGCGTAGCGCGGCGATCGCGGCCAACGCCAATCCCCCTCCCGCGCTGTCGCCGCCGACCACGATGCGGTGCGCGGCGTATCCGTCGCGCAGTAAACCGCGATACGCCGTAATCGCGTCGTCGACCGCCGCGGGGAACGTATGCTCCGGCGCGAGGCGATACTCGATGGAAACGAGCGATACACCCGCGCATTCCGCGAGGTTCGCCGCGAAACACCGGTGCGTGTTCAGCGAGCCAATGCAATATCCGCCGCCGTGCAAGAACATAACAATCGAATCGGAGTGCGCGCCTGAGGGGATGAACCGCTCCGCTCGAAGGTTTGCGATCGTGCCCGGTTCGATCGTTACGCCGTCCGGTGGCGGACCCAGAAGCGGGACCATGCTTTCAAACCGATCACGGAGATTCTCGACACTCGCGTCACGCTGAGGGCGGCGCGCGCGCTGCATCGCGACGAGAGTCTCGAAGGCTTTACTGGGCATCGTGACAGACGTTGGCTTTCTACGGCGCGTCGGCGAAGGGGGCGAGCCGAATCATGGGGCGGAACAAGAGATACCGAATAAGAAACGCGGCACGGCAGTTGGGCCGCTTGCGTGCTTGCGCGGAAAACGTCTCGATCAAAAACGGCTTGAACCGGTCCCGTGGGTGGCGGGAGACGACGGCGTCGCGCGTTGCGCGTTCGATTTCCCATGCGCGCAGACCGAGGCAGTCGAGTCCCGCCGCTTCGTGGAGCAAGTGCGCTTCCGCACCCTGTTCGATGCCAACCTTGACGTTCATGTGAAGAAGGATCGCTTCCGCAAGGGCATCCTGCCGTGCCGCGTCCCAACCCGCATCCTTTGCCCAGGCACTCGCCCCTTCCACGCTGTCGAGCGTGAAACACTCGCCGTGGCGCGCGCAGTTGTCATAGGCGGAGGTCAGTCCAAGGTCGTGCAGCATGCACGCGGCGTAAAGCAACTCGTCGTCGAAGGTAATTCCGTAGGCATCTGCAAACAGTCGTGACCAAAGGTAGGCGCGGCAGCAGTGGTTTACCAATTGTTCGGGGGACACCGCCGCACAGAGGTCCGCGGCCTTGCGTGCGAGTGCCGAGTCCGGTGTCCGAATCTCGGCGATGTCGATGCGGATGCGATTTCGGCGAAACAGCAGGCTAGAAGCAAGGAAGCCCTGCAGCCGAATCGCCTGGCCGGCGAGCGCCAACCGATCCGAGGCGCCGAGCGCACCGAGAGTCCGCCGCGCCCACGGCAATGTGCCAACCGATGACTTGAGGGTTGTGTTCTGCATGGCTGCGGGCAGCACGATAGTCGTTTTCCGGAATGCGCGCAACGGACCGGACGTCAACCTTTCTCCGTTAGAACGCGTGTAGTACTCGGGGTGGCCGCCTTGGGAAGGACCTTTAAGACGAACGCGACGCAAACGGACCCACGGGCAAGCGCGTGTAGCGGAGTCTCGGCGAGTATTGAAATCGCTTTGCTGCCTGTATACTGAAGCGCTCCGAACCGGTCGACTTGGACGCGGATCGGATCCCAATAAGGAGTCATTTGTGCGCCTTAATTGCTACGCATTGGCTGCCGCATTGATACTTACCGGGTTTTCGTTGTTGTCCATTGCGTGCCACAACGACGGCGGTATTAAGCTGAATCAGCCCGTCGCGGGCGATGATACGCCGGACAATCCGGATGACGGCGGCGATGACGGAACCGGGGATGGCGGCGGCGACGGGGGTGGTGACGGGGGTGGCGATGGCGGCGGTGACGACGGTGGCGGCGGAGGCGGCAACGGAGACGCGCGGTTCGTCGGCACGTGGATCGCGAGCTACGGCGACGATTTGCCCGTCGGGACGGGCCGGCGGCAGTACGCAATGCACATTGCGATCACGCGGAACGACGACGCGCTGACGGGAAATGGCGCCATGGTGCGCTTTTACAATTCAGGTTCGATCGCCTTCGATGCCGAACCGCTGAGCATCACCGCGAACGGTACCGCGAACAATAACGAGGCGACGCTGACACTGAGCGGCACGAGCGGAGTGTTCGCCAACAATCCAACGTGGTACCTGCGCATCGCGGATTCACGGCTCGTCGGCATGTACGCGGAACGGGATGCCAATCTCGTCGTTCAGCGCTCCGGCCACGCGCTGTGGTACCCCGCCGGAGCAGTCGACCTGAACGCGTCGTGGGCCGCGGCATTCGGCGACAAGTTCGGTGTTGGGGCGGGGTTCGCTCCCCGCGATCGCACGGCAGTTGCCACGCTTGCCGTGGCAGACAACGTAATATCGGGACTGGGCTCCTATGTGGAACAACGCTCGACGGGAACGTCGCAGGAGTTCGCGTTCGACGTCGGAGCGGGATCGTCGAGCGGTACTCAAACACGATTCAGCTTCGTGGACTTTACGCCGGAAAACGGCGAGGTCGACTGGTTCGGGTACCACAGCGGGGACGTCATCGCCGCGGCATACGGCCAATTCAACGACGAGAGCCAGATCGTTCGATTCGGCCACGCGACGTGGTTCGAGGCGGGCGATGCCACGCCTGCGCAGTTTGATCGCGACTGGATAACCTCCTTTGGCGATTCGGCGGCGGCGGGCAATCTCTTTGCGGACTATGTGATGGCTATGTCGGGCGTAACTATTAGCGGCAACTCGCTGAGCGGTACTGTGCGCGTGCTCGAGGAAACCGCGTCCTCGCCCGCATTCGTAAATTATACGATCGAAAACGGCACGATCGTCGGAAACCGGTTGACCATGGACATGGTTCGGAACGGCGAGCGGTTCGCGTGGTCGATGCGCCTGGCGGGCAGCGTGCTTGTTGGATCGTATACGCAGTTTGACGCAAGCGACGCGTTTGTCAGCCGCGGCCACGCGGAGTGGCGATCTGGCAGTGCCGGCGGGCTGCCCGGCAATTACGTGGCGTCCTTCTTCGACACCTCAACGACAAACCAAACCGAAAATCGCGCCAGCCAGTTGGCGGCGGTCTCGATCGACACGGTGAACGCCGACGATACGATCACGGGCACGGGATCGCTGCGGCTCGGTGGCGAGACCAATCGCCGCCAGTTCGCCGTGGGCGGGTCTGTGTCGGACACTAACCACATTACCATGACATGGGAAAGCGGTGTTGACCTCTTTGGCAATACCGTTTGGAATTTGCGCAAGGCGGGGAATACGCTTTACGGCACGTATACTAACTTCGCGTCGGACAATCAAACGATCGAGTTCCAGGGACACGCGTCGTTCATCCGGGTCTCAGGGAACTAATCGCACGGGCCGGTGTTAGTGTTGACGTAACGGTGCGCTTTCTGGCGCGAGTCGCCCGAGTGAAGTCAAATCGGGTGCGCGCGGCGCCGATCCAGTCTCGGTCGGCGGCGCTTGCAGATAAATCGAACAACCAGATCGGGAGAACCAACATGCGCGTGAATCGAATCTTGGGAATTGCGGCCGTCATAGGCGCGGCGGGGCTGCTCGGCCTATCGGCAATTGCGCAGCCGCCGGGTGGTCCCGGCGGGTTGCCGGGGTTGCCGGGGATGGAAGAGTTGGCGAAGGCCTGGGAACCACAGGCCGCAACGGTGGCGAAGAGCCTATCGCTGGACGATGCGAAAACGAAACAGTTGACGGACGCGTACAAGGCGTCCCGCGAAGCGCTATCCAAAGCCGCGATCGGACAAATGGCGGGCGGCGGTCAAGGCGGCCCTGGCGGCGGGCGTGGCGAAGCGTACCGCAAGCTTATTACGGACGAGCGCGCGAAACTCGATGCCAAGCTTAAGGAATTCCTGACGCCGGAACAGACGGCGAGTGCGCTGGCCGTGCTCGGCACGTACAGCATCCAGTGGGACGGAATGGTAAATTCGCTGAATGCGCTTGGATTGGACGATAAGGTTAAGACCGACGCGATGAATGCGGTTGCGGGCTTTATCGGCGAGTCCGGCAAGGCCCGTGAAGCGGCCGCGGGCGATCGCGACGTGGTGCGCCAAAAGATGTCCGAACTGCGCTCGAAGCTCGAAGCGGACTTGGGGAAGATTCTTTCGGCGGAGCAAGTGACGAAGCTTAAAGAAATGCCCGGGTTCCGCCAAGGCCGTGGCGGCCCGCGCGATGGCGGCCTTGGCAGCGGGCGTCCGCGCCCGGATGCGCTGGGGCAAGGCGCTCCCGCGCCCGCGACGCCGCCAGCGGAAGGTTCCGAGAAGAAAGATAACTAACTGCCGATTCGGCACTGCGCCGCATCAAACGGCGCGCACGCGACTGCGTTGCGCGCCGTTGTTATTTTCACTGGCCGAACGGCGCGACGGCGATGCGGTACGCCTCCGCCAAGTCTCCGGGGCCCGCAACGCACAATCCGAGGTCGTTTAGAAGGCCGTCCTGAATGCCGTATATCCAACCGTGCACCTGCAGCGGCTGCCCGCGGCGCCACGCCTTCTGGACGATGTTCGTACGGCAAACATTGCGGGCCTGTTCGATGACATTCAATTCGCAGAGACGATTGACCCGTTTCTCTTTGTCGGTGATCGCGCACAGCTCGTCCGCATGATGCGCGCGGACATCGCGGATGTGGCGCAACCAGTTGTCGATCAAGCCCAGTTCGTGATCGTCCATCGCGGCGGCGACGCCCCCGCAGCCGTAGTGCCCGCACACAATGACATGTTCCACTTTCAATACCTCGACCGCGTATTGCAGTACGGACAGGCAGTTCAGATCGGTGTGAACAACGAGGTTTGCAACATTGCGATGCACAAACAGCTCGCCCGGGAGCAGGCCGACGATCTCGTTTGCGGGAACGCGGCTGTCCGCGCAGCCAATCCACAAGTAGTCGGGCTGCTGCTGTCGCGCGAGCGCAGGGAAAAAGTCAGGGCGCGCCCGGCGCACGGATTCGGCCCACGTACGGTTGTTATCGAGCAGTCGCTGGAGCGATTCCATTGCGCGCTATGCCAGTCCCAATAGCTTTTCGGCAAACTCTTCCGAAAATGGCTTTCCGGGTTCGTACCCGCGCACCCATTCCCCGTCAATCACGAGATACGGCACACCCAGTTTTCCAGTCTTTGCCTGGAGCTCTTCGCCGAACTCGGGGTGCTCGCGGATGTCGCGGTTCTCATATGGAATGCCGCGCGCCTCCATAAACGCTTTGAGGAGCTGGCAGTCGCCGCAGAGCTCTCCCGAATACATGATAATGTGTTTGTTCATATCGCTTCTTAATTCACTGGAAGGCAAAATCCGAGTCGGCTCCCCCACTCGCGCTGGAGTTGGTTAGACGCGAATCAGGACCGCGCGCTCGACACGCGGCCCTGATTGAATCGCCCCTCTCCGGTGAATACGTGCTATTGCTAGTCGGAATTCAGGTGGAAGCTCCGGCCGCCCTTGTTCGACTTCTTGCCGATGGTATCCTCGAACACTTCGACGATCTGGCAATTAATGCCACCGCTGTTCTTGCATTGCCTTTTCGCTTTGCGTTTGGCCTTCTTCTGGGTGCTGTAGCCCAAAGCGCCTCCGATGGTCCACGCGCCGCCGCCATCGTCCGAATGCGCCGCTGCGCCCCAGCCCGGCTCCGAATACCAGAACCAGAATACCGGATCGGTCGCGCCATTGCTTTCGCAATCCGCGAGTGCGGCCGCCTTGGCGCTCGCCTTGTCGGTGCCGATACCGTATCCCAGCACGCCGGTTATATCGTCGTACGCCAGGGCCGCGGCCGCCCACGCCTCCGCGCAAACGAAAACGGCACAGACCCCAATCGCAACGAACTTGAGCCACGACTTGACCACGGGCGCCGACTCGATTTCGTCATAGTATTCCATTGGCAGTGCTCCTCCATTTCTGCGAACGAACATTCAACCCAACCGCAGCCGAACACGGGCTATCATAATGCACAGATGCCGCCAGTATGTCCAGAGCCGAATTACTGCATTTCACCGCGCGGCCAAACACCGAGTATACTCGGCGCTTTCACGGGGTGTTCGGCCCAGGAGTTGTGCATGCGCATTTTGGTCACGGGGGGTGCGGGGTATCTGGGCAATCATTTGGTCCGGCTGCTTATCGAGCGGGGCCACCAGGTGCGCGTATTCGATCGGCTGTGCTTTGGCGACGCACCGGTCCCGGCGCTCACTGAACTGGGGTGTGAGGTTGTGCGCGGCGACATCCGCCGGCTCGGTGATTTCCCCGATCTGATGAATGGGGTTGAGGGTATCGTCCATATCGCCGGCCTCGCCAATGACCCATCTTGCGACCTCGACCCCCTTATGGCGTTGGACGTAAACCTCGAAGGTACCAAAGACCTTGCCCATCGCGCGATAGCCGCCGGCGTGCGCCGGTTTGCGTTTGCGTCGTCGTGCAGCGTGTACGGGAAGGGTGTGTTCGAGATGCTCGACGAGGACTGCCCAACGAACCCCGTATCCGTGTATGCGCAGAGCAAACTCGATTCGGAGCGCGCACTGATCGCGCTGAAATCAAACACGTTCGAGCCCGTGATTGCGCGTCCCGCCACGTTGTTCGGGTGGTCCGCGCGGATGCGGTTCGACCTCGCCATCAACCTGATGGTCGCGACAGCGATGCGCAACGGCGAAATCAAGGTGTACGGCGGCGGAAGCCAGTGGCGGCCTTTCGTACACGTGCGCGACGCCGCGCGGGCGTTCGTCGACATGGTGGAAGCGCCGGCCGCGGACGTCAGCGGCCAGGTATTCAACGTCGGATCGGACAAGAACAATTACCGCATCATCGATCTGGCGCATCTTGTAGCGGGCTTGATCGACGGGATCAAAATCGATGTGATGAAGGAGGACGAGGACCTGCGCAGCTACAACGTGCAGTTCGGGAAGCTCGCGCGCGTCTTGAAATTCCAGCCGGAGTGGAGCGCCGAACGGGGCGCCATCGAAATCCGCGATTGGCTGAGAAGCGATCCCGTCGACCCGTTTACTGCCATTCATTTCAACGTGCGGCGGATGAAGGAACTGCTCGGTACGCCCGTCGCGGCGGGGGGCGAAGCCGTAGCCCCGCGATTTATTCCGCTGTCGCCGCCTTCTATCGGCGCGGAAGAAGAGCACGCCGTTATCGACGTGCTGCGCAGCGGCTGGCTGACGACCGGCGCGAAGGTGACCGAATTTGAGCATCGCTTTGCGGAGAAGGTCGGCGCGCCGCACGCCGTCGCGGTTTCGTCCTGCACCGCGGCGTTGCATTTGTGCCTGGTCGAAGCAGGTGCCGGGCCCGGCGGCGAAGTGATCACATCGCCGCTGACGTGGGTGTCCACGGCGAACACTGTCGTGAACATGGGCGCAAAGCTGGTGCTGGCGGACGTGCAACCCGACACCCTGAACATCGATCCCGCGGCCATCGAGCGCGCGATTACACCGCGTACAAAGGCAATCATGCCCGTGCACCTCGCGGGACAACCATGTGACCTCGACGCCATTTACGCGATCGGAAAGAAGCATGGCGTCACCGTCATCGAGGATGCCGCGCACGCCCTCGGCGCCGCATACAAAGGCAAGTCCATCGGAAATTGCGGCGCTCCGACGTGCTTCAGTTTCTATCCAGTAAAAAACATCACGACGATTGAAGGCGGCATGATCACCCTGCGGAACGAAGGTCAGGCGCACACCCTGCGGCTGCTCGCGCACAATGGGCTGAGTACGCTCGCGTGGAACCGCTACAGCGGCGACGCACCGCCCGCGTCCCCGGAAGTGGTACGGCCGGGGTTCAAGTACAACATGACCAACGTGGGTGCGGCGATGGGCATCGAGCAGATAAAGAAACTCGACAGCTTTATCGCCGCGCGGCGGCGCATGGCGCGGATGTATGCGTCCGTGCTTTCCGACGTAGACGAGATTGAGCTACCGCGCGTTATCGAGGATGTCCAGCACGCGTGGCATCTGTACATCGTGAAGCTTCGGCTTGAGGCCCTAACCGTACCACGCGAGGAAATTGCACGGCTGCTGCGACTTGAAAACGTCGGCACTGGCGTGCATTTCGTGGCCGTGCACAAGCACAAGTATTACCGGGAAACGCTTGGCGTGCGCGACTCCGATCTCCCCCACGCGTCCGCCCTGTCCGACTCCATACTTTCGCTGCCGTTGCATCCGGGCCTTACGGACAAGAACGTGCGCGATGTCGCCGACGCGTTGAAAAAGGTGCTTGCGCACACGCGGCGTTGACGCGGCGCTACTCCTTCGCGTGCAACCGTGCCAGGAGTTCGACGTGTTCCGTGTGGGGAAAGAGATCGACGGCGCGCATATCGACAAGATCGTACGACGGCAGGAGCAGCGGTAACTCCTTCGCGAAGACGGACGGTTTGCACGACACGTACACGATTTCTTGCGGCTTCAGCAGCAACAACCGCTTGATGGCCTTCGGGTGCAGACCCGCGCGCGGCGGATCAAGCACGACCATGCTCTGCGGCAGGAGGCCATGCTGCATCGAGATTGCATCGCGAAGGTACTCCTCGACCGATTGCGTGAAAAAGGCGACGTTGTCGGCATCGTTCGCTTCGCGATTGAACGTGCCGTCGATGGACGCGGTCTCGACGCTTTCGACCGACACAACGCGGTCCACCTTGTCGGACACGCTGAACGCGATACCTCCCGACCCGCCGTACAGGTCATACACAAACCGTGGCCTGCTCTCCTTGACCCACTGCCGTATCGTCCCATACAGCACTTCCGTCGCGGCGGAGTTGGTCTGCGAAAACCCAAATGGGGACACACGCAGCACGATCTTGCGATAGCCCGCGCCATTGGGAACGAGTAGCTCGTCCGTGATGTACGCTTTCCCATGGAGCACGCGAATCTCATCCGCCGCGGAAACCTCCGCCTTGCCGCGGAAGATCGCGTGCTGAATACTCGTACTCGGCCATGCGGACTGCACCGTTTCGACAAAGGACGCCGCGTCGAGTTCGCCTTCGTTGGTCACCAATACGACCATGCGCTCGCCGGTGCGCTTTCCCTCACGCACGAGCAGTACACGCAGAAAACCGTCTTTGGACTTCGAACTGTAGGCCGTCAGGGAACGCTCGCGCACCCACGCCCGCACCGCGTTAATCAGGTTCTCGACGCCCACCGGCCCGATCCGGCATTCGGTAATGTCAATCGTCCAATACCACTTGCCCTCGCGCTTGAACCCCAGGACGGTCTCCCGCACGAAGTCCTTGGGCGGCGGTTCCTCATAGTGCTTGCGGCCGAACGTAAGATCGATTCGGTTCCGGTAGTTCCAGATAGAGGGCGATGGCGCGACGGGAACGGCCTTCTGCCACATCGGCTTGAAAAGGTCTTCAAGCGCCAGTTGTTTGCGCGACAGTTGTTCTTCGTAGGGCACGTCCTGCGCGGTGCACCCGCCGCATTCCGGAAAATGCGGGCACACCTCCGCGCCGGACTCCACTTCCGCCGCGCCTTCGGCAGTCTGATCAGTCATTACCCGATTGATAAGACGAAACGAGGGTTACGTTCCGCCGACCCCATACCTCGCTGCATTCGACACATTATACCGGCGCGCTGTGGACAATGAAAACCGCGGCGGCTTTTTTGATCTTGCGGATACCGGCGGCTACGATTCAACGTTACGCGCCATGAGCAACATGCTTTCACATCAATCGGTCCGCGGCCTGCTTCCATCGCGTCCCGTCGACGGCCACAAAGGCACATTCGGTCACGCGCTGATCCTTGCCGGCTCCCGCGGGTTCACGGGGGCGGCGAAACTCGCGGCCGAGGGCGCGGGAAGGGCCGGCGCCGGGCTTGTGACTATCGGCATTCCACAGCCACTTGCACCGCTCGTCGTGCCCGGGCTGCTGGAATTCATGTGGCTGGCGCTGCCCGCGACGAGATTCGATTCGTTCTCCACCGAGGCGAGCGCGCCCGCGCTCGCGGCGGCCGAGTCCAAACAGGCCGTCGTACTCGGTCCCGGCATCTCCACGCACGACGAAACGCGGCGGTTTGTCCTCGAGTTTGTACGGCAGTGCAAAACGCCGCTTGTAATAGACGCCGACGGGCTAAACTCAATCAGCATCAATCCGGGCGTCATCGCAACGGCGGCCGCCCCCGTCGTCGTGACGCCTCACCCGGGCGAAATGGCTCGGCTGGCGGGAATAACTGTGGAGCACGTGCAGCGCGACCGAGTCGTCGTCGCGACGCAATTCGCAGCGCGCCAGAAATGTGTCGTGGTCTTAAAGGGACACAACACGGTTATCGCCGGACCGGACGGCAAATGCATGGTAAATCCCACGGGCAATGTAGGTATGGCGACCGGCGGCACCGGCGACATCGTGTCGGGACTGATCGGCGGGCTGATGGCGCAAGGCATGTCTCCGATGGACGCTGCTTGCGCCGGCACATACGTGCACGGTCTGGCCGGGGACATCGCGGCCAAGTGCGCGTCGCAGCGCGGTATGATCGCGCGCGATCTGTTGCTTGCCATCCCAAGCGCGTGGCGCGAGATTGAAGGTTGTTAGGGAATGCAGACGCTGCGCGATATCGGTGAATTTGGCCTGATCGACCGGCTCGAACGGTTCTTACCCACGTCGCCGCTTGTCATCGAAGGCATCGGCGATGATTGCGCGGTGTTGCGGTTCGGCGACAAACAGTTGCTGGTGTCCACGGACCTGTTTGTGGAAAACGTCCACTTCCGCCGCGAGTGGGCGGCGCCCGCGGATATCGGGTGGAAGGCGGCTGCATCGAGCCTTAGTGACATCGCTGCGATGGGCGGCGCGCCGCTGTTTTGCCTCACCTCGCTGGCATGCCCCGCGGACACACCTACGGCGTTTGTCGAAGAAATGTACCAGGGGTTGTCGAGCGCAATGTCCCGGTTCAGCGCGGTCATAGTGGGTGGCGACACAACATGTACGGAGAGCGGCATCGCGCTCGATGTGATCGTAATCGGCGAGACAGTCGGAAACCGGTGCCTGCGGCGGCACGGCGCGGAAGCGGGCGATCATGTCGTTGTGACGGGTCACTGCGGCATGTCCGCGGCTGGGCTGCACGCGTTACGGCACGGCCACGACGTACCGGAGCTGGTGCTGGCGCACCTGCGTCCCACCCCTCGGATATCCGAGGGGCAATGGCTTTGCAGGCGGACCGGCGTTCACGCGATGATAGACGTTAGCGATGGCCTGGTGCAGGACCTGGGCCACATCGCCTCGTTCAGTTACCTGGGCATCAACCTCATGTCCGAAACGTTTCCGGTGCCCGCCGTCCTGTCCCGGTACGCTTGGGAGAACCAGTGTAAGCCGGACGCGTTTGTGCTGCACGGGGGCGAAGACTACGAGTTGGCATTTACGGTGGCGGCGGCGGAAGCCAACGCAGTGCTCGACGCGTTCCACCACGAGTTTCGCGTCGAGACGACAACGATCGGGGTCGTCACCGACAAGTGGCTCGGCGTCCGCATCGACGGCGAACCGATCGAAGCAGCGGGGTACGACCATTTCAAGAACGCGCCTTATACGCAGGGAGACGAATAAATGCACGCACGCACGACTGGTATTGTCTTCACGTTTGCCATAGTCCTTGCATTGGGCTCGGGCTGCAACCCGGACAAGAACAAGCTCTACTTCAAGCCGCAACAGGGCGCGAAGCGTGTTGTCGACATGGAAGTTGCCATGAACACGTCCATCACCAACGTGGGCACGACCATGAGTTTTGGCAACTCGACGGCATACACGTTTGATCTGACTGTGAAGCAGATTGATGACTCGGGAACTGCAACATTTGATGCTGTAATAAGATCCCTTTCAGCGGAGATGACGACCCCGTTCTCAGGAAGAATGCCACAGATTCCGGGAATGCCTGGAACCGACGATCCCTTCGGGATGAAGGCGATGCAGTCGGCCCTGAAGACTGCGGAGGGCCAGTCGTTCACCGTGAAAGTGAATAAGTTGGGCCAAGTTACCGAGATCAGCGGCGCGGACGCGATTGCGGAAAAGGCGGCTGCCGATTATAAGATGCCGGAAATCGCCAAACTTCCAATGACGGCCGAAGACATTTTCGTGGCGACAATCGGCGATCAATCCATGAAGAATCTTATGCAAGCGGTGTTCGCGGCACGTCCAGACAAGAAACTCAACATCGGGGATACGTGGCAAGAAAAACTGTCGTTGGGAAACGCCGCATCCGAGGTGAACTGGGATGCGACATATACACTAAAAGAGCGGTCAAGCGGTACGGTCAGCGTGGAAAATGTCGGCCAAGTGAGCCTCAATCCCGCTGGAAACTTCCTGAAGAAGTTTGGTGACATGCCGGAACTCAAGACGGAGATGTCGGGACAGGGGACGGGAACGATGAGATTTGACGAAGCAAGCGGTTGGCTCGTTGAATCCACGATCACCGCGAACGTTCCAGGAAACATGTCCATGACCGTACCGCAGATGGGAAGCGTTTCCATACCGATGGACACGTCGTACAAGGCGACGGTAAAGTCATATCCATCGTAGTCACTTGCCTCGCGCGGGGCGCGGGCGCTTGGCGGGCGCTTTGGCGGCGGCCGAGATGGATTCGCGGGCCCAGTCGCACAATTCGCGCGCGTCTTCAAGAATGTCCGCGGGGACCTCGTGATAGTTTTTCATCACTTGGTTGGGGCCGGGCCGGAACGGTTTCATTCCGAGGTCCCGGTATTTCGCGGCGGTCGCTTCGGTAGTCTTGAAGTACAACCGGTCTTCATAAACGATTCCGAAGAATGTGCTGCGGCAATATACTCCGTAGCCGCCGAACATTCCGCGGCATGTTACACCGTCCAATGGGGCAAGTTGATCCAGAACGAATTGTTTGAATGAATTGACGTTTTCCTTCATCGATTCCCGTCCTCTGCGCTGTACCCGCCGGTATGTTCGTCCCCTACCGGCGCGGCGCCAATTATGCGCGCCGCGCACGGCGAATACGGCGCGCGCGCTTGCGCGTCATTTCGCACTCTGTTAGCGTATGCGCGATCTTGGCGGACCCATTCCAAACTACCCACCGGAGTGTATGTCGTGGAATTCCTCGCTTCTGACCAAATCGTCCAGAGTGCTATCGCATTCGTGACGTTGGCCGCGCTCGAAATAGTTCTCGGGATCGACAACATCGTTATGGTGGCCATCCTCACGGGCAAACTGGAAGAACATAAACAGGCCTCCGCGCGACGGATTGGGCTGGCGCTGGCAATGATCATGCGCATTCTACTGCTGCTCACCCTGTCGTGGATCATGGGCCTGACAAAGCCGTTCCTGACAATCGCCGGATTTGGACTTTCCGGGCGTGACCTCATTCTTCTGGTCGGAGGGATGTTCCTGATCGGCAAGGGGACAATGGAAATCCACGACAAGGTTGAGGGAGGCCACCACACGGAGCAGAAAGCACGAACGGCCTCGTACGCGGCTGTTCTCGCTCAGATTATGCTCTTGGACTTGGTGTTCTCGCTGGATTCGGTGATTACGGCAGTCGGCATGGTGGACCACATACCCATCATGATTGCCGCAATTGTGGTCGCCGTCCTGGTCATGATGATCTTCGCGTCAGGGGTCAGCGCCTTCATTACCCGCCATCCGACCATTAAGGTCCTCGCGCTGTCGTTCCTGATACTGATCGGAGTGATGTTGGTCATCGAGGGACTGCACCAGCACGTCTCGAAAGGGTACATCTATTTCGCCATGGCGTTCTCGCTGTTCGTCGAAATGTTGAACATCCGAATGAGATCCAAGACAACGGTGACAGCGACTGACGGATGACCCATCGCGAACCGTAACATATTAAATCACAATTATTTAGGAACAATAGAAATCGAATCGGATTAGTCTGGATTCCGATTTTGGTTGACGATTCTCGCCCCCTTTTGCTACCATACGCTCGTGCGAATACTGCGGAGGATTCGCCACTTCTGTGAAGTGCGTGGGCTGATCGCACTCGAGTCTCTGGCCGTTGCGTGGTTCGAAGAGTAGTAGTACCTCACTTACGCCCAGTATTGAGAGGAGAACTGTACATTGGCCGTCTATCGCTATACCGGAACCGTCAGGTACAAGGATGATTGCGTCGAACGCGGAACCGTGGTCGCGGACACGAAGGAAGACGCAGTCGAAAAACTCCGCAAGTACAGCGTCGAGACGCTGAAGATTAAGAAGGTCCCCGGTCAGTCGGGGTTCTTCATGGGGTTCACCGCGTCAATCAAGTAGTTCCTGCCCGAGCCTAACCGATCCGGGTATTTCCGGCCGGATCGAGCGACGCCTTTGAGTCTAAGAGCTTCAGCAAGTCCTTAATTAACTCGTTGTATTTCAGGAACATGCACTTGCTGAACAGGTTGCAGGTGTCACATTCTTTTAACTTCTCCTCGTCAATCCTCAAATAATGCTGCTTGGAGTGGTCTCGGAATCTTATGGTCAGGTTGGCGCACTGGCCAAAGCACTCTTTCAGTTGCGGCATCCGGTGACTCCTTTCATTACTACGACGATTCGCCGTCGATTTCCGGTACGGCAAGGGCAACGGCCAGCACGTCGACCCGGGCGACGCCACCCTTCTTCAGCACGGTAGCGCATTCGCCGATGGTCGCGCCAGTCGTCACAACATCGTCGACCAACAGCACGCATTTGCCCTTGAGATGGTCCCCGCGGACAAGCCCGAACGCTCCGCGAACGCTTTCCCGCCGTTCTTTTTCGGTGCGCAGCCTGCTCTGCACATGGGTCGGGCGGACACGCTCCAGCGAGGTGTCGATTTTGGCGTTTGGGAAAAGCCCCAGAACTTCCCGGCACAACAGCTCGGACTGGTTGAAGCCCCGTTCCCGCCGGCGCACCCGATACAACGGCACTGGGACAATGTAATCGTACTCGCCGCAATCCAACTCCCGCTCCGCCTGTTCCCACAACAGCGCGCCAAGCGGTCGCGCCAGACGCGGTTTATCATTGAACTTCAGCAGTTTGATCGCCATTTGAACGGCGCCGTCGTAGCGCGCCGCCCCGAGCACGCGGTCGTACGGCCGGGGTTTCGCCAGCACGCTGCACGGCCCGCACCGAAAGTTCGACCGGACTCCAAGCCCGACGCCAGCGCGATGCGGTCTTCCGCATACAGGACAGAACGGCCGCTCGATCCGCGGGCTGCTCTCCCAGCAGTTTGGACAAAAATAACCGTTGTCATCGGTCAAGAGCCGCAAACCGCACTGTTTGCAGAAAATGGGGAAGAACAGGTTCTTCAGCGTCAGCGTCCATTCCCCGCTTGCGCTATTCGCGTTGAGTAGCTTAGCCACGAATGAATTCTACCATGCGGCGACAGAGACGAGAGTTTCGCGCTCCCGGACCCAACGTCAGTCGCTTTTCGGCGCCTCGAAGATTGCCACGCCACCATTCTCGAAGACCGGCTTGAGATCGGGGTTGCTTTGAAAATACTGCGGGGGTGGCGCACTGTTTTCACGATTGAGGTAGACGTACCGCGGACGAATTTCATCGAGTAACAACCTCGCTTCTTCAGGCGCGGCGCTACCGTCCAGGAACCGGTCGATACGCGGACGCAAGTCGTTTACATGCGGCGAAAGCGCCCAGTGGCCAACCGACACCCGCGCATTGAGATACTGACTCATGCGGGAGCTGTAGGGGTACCGCGCAAGGACGATATCGGACTCGCGAATATGGCCGTTTAACCAGGCGATTGCATCGAGGTCCTCGGTACGAATGAAGTGCAACTCGTTGTGCGTAACCAGGCTCGACTCTCGACGGATGTAGATGGGAGTGCTAAGCGACGTCGCGCATACAAGAACAGCAGCGGACACAATCAATAATCGCCGTTGCGACGCATGGAGCGTTTCGAGTGCCGGCAGGAGCGAAACGCCCAGAATGATCAACGGAGTTACCGAGGGAATGACAAGTTGTGGCGTGTAGGGCATGAACGAAAAGACGCGATAGGCGTGGAACAGCACAACAAGCGTCACGCCCCAGACAAGTATAAGGCGTTCGGCGGGAGTCGCGATGGGGTGTGCGCGAGCGCGGAGCAGCCGTGCAACGAACAACAACAGGGGAATACCGAGGCTCAACAGGTGCCATCGAATCGGGATGTTCGCGGGGTGACCGCCCTGGCTTGCCCAAAACTTGAACACGGGGTGGAAGGAAAACAGGTATACGTTGTACAGAAGCAGCGGGGCGGCGAGCGCAAGCGGGGCGCAACGCACGATACACCAGCGCCATTCGATATGGCGCGCGAGCGCGCACTCGAGCAGTACGAAGGCGGGAAGTATCGCGAACAGGCTGATGAGATCGTAGGGACGACAGAGGCCGTGCACGAACGCGAAGAGAGCCGCCATGCCATACCACTTGGCCCGGCGCGTGCGTTCTCCAAGGGCCATACACGCGAACGTGAACAGAAACGTTCCGTGCGGCAACGAGAAGTGCGGGTTACGAGTCATTTGAACAAAGGGGTGTATTCCGGCGGTCAGGTCCAGCAATGGGTTCAGTATTTCGAACTCGGTGTGGACGTTGAGCAGGCCAAGTTTATACAGAATCACGAGCAGCCAGCCGAATCCGCCACCAAACGCGCACATTAGCAGCGCGACACGGCGCTGGAACTCGGTCGCGAGCGCCACGCGGGCCAGCGCCGCAAAGCCGGAGAGCAACGTGGCGATGCCTGCAATGCGCCATACATCGTACAAGTGTGGCGGAGCCCAGCCGAACCAGCCCATAAGCGCACCAAAAAACCAGAATTCGAGATTGACAAAAACCGGATCGTGGTCGATATACGTCATCGTGTTGCGGAAGACGAAGTGACCCTGCGCCGCCTGGCGCATGAAGGAGAAATAGCTGTTTACATCGTCCGCTACGGCAACCTGACCAATGGATACGGCGCCGGCGGGCGCATTCCGGACCGCGGAATTGTATGGAATTCGGGTTAGCGCGTAGACACAGATCGACAACGCGATGACCCAGGCGGCATCGCGAACGATGGATTTGGTACTGGATTGCGATGTCATCGGCGAGCGCCCGTGGTGCCGCGGTTTGGCGGACTTCTCCGCATCGCTACCCGCGCGGCGATGGTTGCCAACCCCGAACGGAGGACGGCATTATAACGCGCGTTCGCATACCATCCAACACGTGGAGCTTCCATGCCCGGCACCGACGCACCCGCGCGCGAAACGTGCGCCGAAACGTCTAATAAACCTGGTATCGTTGACCGCCGCGTTTGGCTCGCGCTCGCGGGCATCACGGCGTTAGGCGCGGCGCTGCGTGTGTACGGTCTGGCGCGCTACAGCCTGTGGTACGACGAAGGTACGACAATGTACGCGGCAGGGCTCGCGGCAGAGTCTCCGCTGCGGCTGCTTGATCCGGGAATCCTGACCGAACCGCCGTTGGTGCCGCTTGTCGTTTACGCGTGGAAGTCGTTTCTGTCGGCCGCCGGAATCGAGCTCGCTGCTGGCACGTACAGGACCGATTTCTTGGTCCGGCTGGTACCGTGCGTGATCAGCATTGCGGCGATTCCGATGACATTCGCAGTCGCGCTACGCCTCGCGGGTTCGGCTTCGATTGGCCTGCTCGCCGGGGTGCTTGTAGCGGTGTCTCCGTTCCATGTGTTCTACGCGCAGGAGTTGCGGCCCTATTCGGCCCTGACGTTCTTCGTGCTGGGCGCGCTGTGGTTCGCGATCAACGCACTCGAATCCGACCGCGCCGTGCACTGGACGGGATTCGTAGTGATGCTGGCGCTGTCGATGTACTCCCATTTTTTCACCGTGTGGTACATCGCGAGCCTTGGTTTGGCGGTCTGCGTCGTCAGCGCGATCCGGCGCCGTATTTCGTATAGGTGGGTTGTTTCGCAGTTGGCGCTTTTGATCCTGATCTTTCCTGCGGTTCGCCAAGGGCTGGTCATTAACAGCGTTATTTCTGCCACGGATTCGAGTTGGTATCCGCCGCTTACGCTCAAGACTGGACTAATCACGATCAAGACATTTTTCGCGGGCTATAGCCCGCGCGTTTGGGCGTATTATCCGCTGTTTTCGGCGGGAGCTTTGCTCTCATTCATGGGCGCATGGTCGCTCCGCCGGCGTGGTGATTCCATGATTGTGATGGTGGTAATGGCCATTGTGCCGATCGTTGGAAACCTTGCGGTCTGGAGTATGCGCAGTTTCTCGTACTACGAACACCGGTTGTTCATCGTGTGCGGTGTGATGTTCACCATCTTCGCGGCAGGCGGGCTTGTGTCCTTTCGAAACCGCGCGGTTGGTGTTGCGGCGACTGGCTTGTGGCTGGTCCTATCGGCATCCTGCCTCGCCGACTACTATGCGCAATGCATTCACCCCAGCGCAGACCATCGCCTCGGAGTGCGGTACAAAGTGGCAAACCGCGACGTTTCCAACCGCATTCGCGAGGAGTTTCGGGATGGCGATGTAGTCGCGCAGTTCAGTCACGTAACGCATTTTCCGCTAAAGTCGCACTATCTGCCCGGCAAGCCCATTGGAACTGTGGGGTTCTCCGAAGAGGACCGGACGGGTATGATTGCCGCGTATCCGCACGAATCGGTGTGGGAACACGCAGGCGCGTTGCCGGCGCGAATCGACGAGGTCGCCGGTAACTGCGAGCGCATATGGTATGTGGATTCGTGGTGGGAACCGTTTCAGCCCCCGCCGTGGCACGTATTCTACCGGCCGTGGCTGGTTCGCCATGGGGTCGTGCGCTTCGATAAACAGTACTTTGGGGTGCGGCTGGGTCTGTTCGACATTGCTGCGATGCGTAACGGGCCAGTCCGCATCGAGCAGGTTGTTGATGCGGGAAGCTTTGCTGTGCCTCGGTACACGGACGCCGCGGGCAGCGACATTGGTCAGGCCCCAGCTTCTGACTGGACGGAAGACGGATCCCTGGTGGCCGCACGAAATACCGGTTCCGGCGAGATTACGATTCGCAACGGCAGCACCAACGCGCGAACCATCGAGTACCGGCTCTTCGCGAGCGCCGAGTCAATCGAGCCCCTGTCGCTCAACCGGAACGAGCCGGGCAGCGACGTCTGGCAGCCGGTAATTCACGGGAATCCCGCATTCATCGACGTACTCGACCCTATCAAAATGGCCGCTGCGTTGACTCGCGGCTCGCACGAGGCCGCATCCGTTTTCGCCGATGTGTACTTGAGCGCAGGGACCTATCGCGTTTACGCGTACCTTTGGCAGGAGGTGGAACCGGCCAATGTGTCCCGCGCCGCGCTGCGCTTCAACGCCGGGCCGCGCACGGATGGCCGCGGCGCGGAGATAGGCGTCATTACGCCGTGGACCGCGGCTGGAACGGCAGGATGGACTTGGTTCGACGCAGGGCAGTTGGTGAGCGATGGGACGGCACAGCGCCTGACCATTTCGACGGAATTGCCGGACGGCATGGAGAAGGCATTCGCCGACTTGGGACGGATCGTGTTTGAGCAAGTGAATTTGGGGACGCAGTCGCATCCAACCGAGCCGTACGATTCGGGAACTATCAGTGTTATGGGTGATTCGCCTGCGATAGTGCCTTTGCCGGCAGGACTCCAGGCAGAGGGGCGTTATGATGTGTTTTTCCGGGACACCGAGAGTGGCGACATTCGCTTCTTGAATTGGTACGTCTCTGCAGGCGGTAAGTGACGCGGCGTGCGGTATTCGACGTCGGTCGTCCGGACTATCAACGCGCTGGCGGATAAGAAGTGAAAGGCTAGCAATGCAGTATCAAGCGGAGCGCGAGCGCCCCGGGCGCATCCAGTCACTTATGGAGGCCGTTGCCCAATCGGTGTGCCGGACGTATATCCGGCAATTGGCATTGACCGTGGTCATGCTGGCGGTTTGCGCGTCGTGTTCCAAACAGGAATCCGTGGCGATTGTCGAGCAGAGTTCGCCGAAATCCAACCTGGTGCTCATCGTTGCGGACACTCTGCGCGCGGACCGGATCGATTTCCGGCGAAACGGGAAACCCCTTATGCCTCACCTCGCGAGGTTCGCAGGGCAATCATGGGACTTCCGCAAGTGCCGCGTGCAAGCGACATGGACAAAACCTTCGATGGCGACCTTGTTCACGTCGCTGTACCCTGAAGTGCATCGCGTACTGTATGGAGTCGACGGCGATATCGATCTGCGCGATTTGCCCAAGACGGACGTGCTCCCGGAATTGTTCGAGACGTTTGCGGAGTTCATGAAGTCGAACGGATACCGAACAATGGGGCTGCAGACGAATGCGAACATTACGCAACACTTCGGGTTTGGCCAAGGGTTCGATCGTTACGAGTATCTGAAGTATCCAAAGCACCATGGCGATGCGGTAACGGATCGCGCGCTCGAGTGGTTGGACGAACTCTCTCCCCCCTATTTGCTCTACGTGCATTACATGGACGCCCACGCGCCCTACAACCCTCCAGAAGAATTCGTCGATCCGGACGCCGCTCTGCCGACGCTCACGGAGGAGGACAAGGCGATCATCGACAACTACGGCGATGGGTATCGCGATCGCATCATGTTCGAGGTGGGGATCACAAAGAAACGCGTTTTCGGAAACCTGTCCAAAGCGGGCGAGGAATACATTCGCGTGAAGTACGATTCCTCGGTGCGTTTCGTGGATGCGGAAATCGGGCGGCTCATCGACCGCATTCTCGAACGCGACCCCAACACGATTATTGTGGTCACGTCGGACCACGGCGAGGAGTTATGGGAACATGGCTCGATAGGCCATGCAAAAACCGTGTACGAGGAGTTGACGCGCGTCCCACTGATTGTCCGCGTTCCCGGCACACAGCCCCGGACCATTGACGCGCCAGTCGAATTGATCGACGTGCTGCCAACCTGCGCTTCGCTCTTGGGGCTGAAACCAAATCCGGACTGGCAGGGACACAACCTGAATACGGACCCCGGTCGGCTGCCCGTCGACCGGCCAACGTTTAGTTCGGCGACAATGTCCATCACGGGCTCCAACCGGGACCTTGACGCGGTGGTCATCGGCAATCGGAAACTCGTTGTGGACAATATTGCTCAGACGCGGACGATATACGACTTGGATACGAACCCCACTGAGAGCATTGGTGTCCCGGCGAGCGAATATGAGGGCGCCGGCGCGCTGGATGAAGCGCTTTCCGGTCGGGTGGCAGCGGATCGCGATCACCCCTTGTACCAGGCCGTGCCTACGACAAACGAACTGACTCCCGAGCAGCAGGAAAACATTAGGAACATTGGGTATCTCAGATAGCCGTCAACAAGACATCCGTGTATTCCAATTGGATGTTTAGTCGAAAGTTCGCGCCAAATTGGAACATGTCTAAACACTGCCACGGCATCCCATACCCCTCCGCCCGGGATCGAGTTGATTGGGGCGCAGCAGGCAGCATGGACGCCCCAGTTCGGCGACTCTCGGTACGGAATCCCGTGCATTGATGACCGCGGGAAACGTCTTGTGCGAGGGCACGGAACTTTAAGCCAGTAAAAGTGTTAAATATCCGTTAGGCTCCGTTATCACGGTTGACAACCAACCTGTCCTGTGATAGAGTTTCGACGGAGAGAATCAGCTGCATTCAGTTCCGTTTGTGCGGAACTTTACGGGTCGCTTGGGGAGGGTCAGCAGGTATTGGTCGACTGTGTGGGCGGGCTGCACACGTTTTTGAAGTCTTCGGGGAAAGGGGTGTAGTGATTTTCCCGCGCAATTCGTCCAAGCATGCGTGTTTCGTCCTTAATGCCTGGTATGCAGTTTTCCACAGTGTAAGGAGGTGAAAGAATGAAAAAGCTTGCTTTGTTCGCATCAGTTCTTATGTTGGGTGCGCTGACGGCGGGCGCGGGTACGCTTGGCGTAGCTGCGTTCAACGATGGCGCGGGCACGACGGACATCAACCTGACGCCGTCGTCGCTTCAGGCCACGTTTATGACACTGAAGAACAACACGGGGTCGCCGCAGGAGTACACGATTCTGTACTACTCCCTCCAGGGCGTAGACCGTACGCCTGCCGCGAACACGTTCACGATCGCGGGCAACGCCGCTCGTTCGTGGCGTCCGGTCGCGACCGACGCCAACGAAGGCGCGGGTTCGACGATCCCGAACGCTACCGGTACGGCGGGTGCGGGTACGGCGTCGATTCTGTACACGGATTCGCCGGCTCCGAGCGGTGTCGTGCGCATCTTCGTCGGCAACCAGTCGTCGTATTCGTGGTCGATGATCCCGTAATTTCGCACGTTATGGGAACTTCGTACACGTAACGAAGTGGTTTTCACGGGCGGGCATGTCGCGAGACATACCCGCCCTTTTGCTTTCATGTATCATGTGACGCAAATCTTCAACACGCCGCAAAGAAGTGCTTGCTTCGCCTAACCTCCAATGGGATGGGAGACCGCAATTGCGCCTGCGGCCCCTCACGATAATCTGCGCGCTCAGCGTAGTCTCCCTCGCGCCGTTTTGCGGCAAGGCGTTCCACGTCGACGACCCGTTCTACATTCGCGTTGCGCAGCATATCACCCACGATCCGTTCGACTACTACGACTTGAAAATCAATTGGTATGGGCGTTCCATGAATGTGTACGACATGCACGTAAGCCCGCCATTGGTGCCGTATCTCTTGGCGGCCTGGGGGACGCTATTCGGATGGAGCGAGATGTCGCTGCATCTTGCTTACCTGATTATGGCGTGCCTCTTGATGGCGAGTACCTGTGCCGTCGCGTCGCGCTTCTGCGAACATCCATTGCTTGCAGGCGTGATTACATTATGGTCCCCGGTAGTCATGGTCACTTCGACGAACATCATGTTGGACCTGCCCATGACGGCGTTCTTCGTCGCGGCCATAGCGCTTTGGTGCGAGGGTGTCGAATCGAAACGCGGCTCGCTCCTTGTCCTGGCGGGAGTTGCCGCCGGTGCGTCCGCCATGTGTAAGTATTTCGGCCTTGCGTTCGTGCCGCTGGCGTTCGCATTTGCGTTGGCACGGCGGAAGAGCGTCGGCACGTGGATACTGCCATTGGCGATTCCGCTGGCACTCTTCGGATTGGAGCAGGCGAGCAACTACGCGTTATATGGTCGATCGATATTTGCCAACGCGATCGACATCGCCACGGACAAGCAATCGGGCATGGCCATTCGGATATCGTCGGCCCTGTCGTTCTCCGGCGGTTGCGTAATAGGGCTCCTCGCCTTCTCGTACTTCATGCGCCCGGCGCGCTTCCTCTTTCGGACATTGCTCGTGTTACTCGGGATTACCGCGTCGGCCACGGGGATTATCGTTTACGCAGTCCGCGACGAAGCGTTGCCTGCGGCGAGCTTGGCGCAGATCGTGCCTTTTGTTTGTGGCGGATCGATTCTGCTTCTCTTGGTTCTTGACGAACTCTACTCAGTACGAACTCCGGCATCCCTACTGCTCGCCTTTTGGGTGTTGGGAACATTTGTCTTCGCTTCCGTCCTGAACTGGAGCGTCACCGCGCGGACCTTGCTGCCGATGGCGCCCGCGATTGCGATTCTCATCGTCCGGCGTATCGAGCGCGTTCAGCGCGCAACGCAGTCGGACCCGCGCAGTTACTGGGTCCCGGTGGCGGTCTGCCTGGCAATCTCCATGGCAGTCGGGTGGGCGGACTACGTCTGGGCCGGCTCAATTCGTTCCACGGCCGCGGCATATGCAAAAGAGGCGAAGCTGCGCCCAGGGACTCCATACTTCCAGGGGCATTGGGGGTGGCAGTACTACCTCGAGGAAGCGGGGTGGAACGGCGTCGACCGCAACAGCTTTTCGTACCAGTCTGGGGACTACGTGGTAATGCCTCAGAACAACGCGAACGTCGACCCGATTCCGGCGCAGTCGGTGTACGGGACTGCCAAGACGGAAGTTGTAGCGACGCGCGGGTTGACGGTCAACTGCAGGCCGGTCGGCGCGGGGTTCTATTCCGATATCTACGGACCGCTTCCCTACGTATTCGGGAATGTCCCTCCCGACACGTACTACGTAGTCCTGTTGGGGCCACCCAAGAATGCCGCCGGGAGCCCGCCAGACAATCCGGCATTGGAACCCGGCACGGTCAACCGATCCGGAAGTGGTTATAAGTGAACGGCTTGCACGTTCACGTCCGTAGAGCCTCCCAATAATTCACTGGCCGTGGCGGCTAAAGTCCCCCCGAATTGTGCCGATAAGGACTTAGGCGCACCGAGCGCCGGGGATTCTGTTTGGAGGGTCGAACGATGTGGCGCGCAATTGGGCAGCGGAACGGCCACAAAAGGGCTTTCACATGAGCGGCGGCTTCAGTATTGGCGGGTTGGTGACCGGCCTCAATTCGAACCAGATCATCAGCCAGCTTATCGCGCTCGAGCGTGCGCCGATTTCGCGGCTGGAAGACAAGATATCCGAGTTGAACGCCGCAAAGTCGGCGGTAACCAGCCTGCGCAGCACCCTGCAAACCCTGCGCAACCGCGTCCAGGACTTCCGCCTTACGAATCTCTTCAATCAGTTTCAGTCGACATCGAGCGAAGAATCGGTGTTGACCGCGACCGTGTCGGGCGAGAGCCCGGTTTCGGGTGCGTACGCCATCAATGTAATTCAGCTCGCAAGCGCGACCACGGCAAACAGCAGCGCAAGGCTGGGCGCGGCGATCAATACGGGCGCGGCGCTGAATTCGAGCGGCATATCGACCGAGATCTCGACGGGCACGTTCACCATCAACGGCGTGCAGTTGAGCGTCGATCCGTCGACGGACTCGCTGACATCGGTTATCAACGCGATCAATTCCAGCGGGGCGGGCGTGACCGCGACGTACAACGCAGGAACCGATACGCTCACCATCGCCAATACGGCGGCAAACGACACGAGTATTATCAATTTCGGCGCGACGGGCGATACGAGCAATCTTCTCGACGTGCTGGCCTTGACCGGCGCGACGCAGTCGACCAACGGCAACGGTTCGACGGAGGCGACGAGCACGCGCAATCTGGGCGCGATCGATGCAACGGACATTCTGAACACGGTGAATTTCGGCGGCGGCGCGATTACGGCGGGCAGCTTCAAGATCAACGGTATAACGATCACGGTGGACCCGACGACGGATTCGCTGTCGGACGTTCTGGGCCGGATAAACGGCAGCGACGCGGGGGTGACCGCGAGTTACGACAGCTCGACCGATACCATTCGCGTGGTCAGCGGCACGTTGGGCAGCCGGACCATTTCGTTCCAGGCGGGCACGAGCAATTTCTTGAGCGTTACGAACCTCGCCGCAGCAACGCAAACGGCCGGCGCCGATTCGCAGTTCACCATCAATGGCGGCGCGACGCTTACACGCAACACGAACGAAGTCGCTGACGCGATCGGCGGCGTAACGCTTCGGCTGTTGAGCGTCGGGACGAGCACGGTGACGGTATCGGTTGACGATGACGCCATTGTCGAGGACGTGAACGAACTCCTGACCGCCTACAACGACGCGATTACCGCGATTCGCGATCAAGTGCGCGGCACGGGTCCGCTCCGGGGCGACACCACGTTCCAGCAGATCGAAGACTATTTGCGCGGGAACATTTTCAACCAGATTTCGGGCATCAGCGGCTCGTACGAGAGCTTGGCGGACATCGGTATTACCACCGGCGACAGTTTCGATTCCGGCACCGTGTCCCCGCTGCAACTTGACGAAGACACGTTCCGCGAGGCGCTGCGGACAAACCGGACGAATGTCGAGGATTTGTTTTCGAACTCGAACGATAACGGCATTGCCGACATCTTCTTCGATTTCCTTGACGAAGCGACTTCAACGACGGGTTATTTGAACCAGCGTGTCAAAAGCAATGGTTCAATCGATACGCAGATTCAGGACCTGAACGATCGCATCGACCGCATGGAAGACCGCATCGCGGCCAAGGAACGCCGGCTTCGCGCGCAGTTCACGCGGCTCGAGTCCATGGCGTCGCAGTTCCAGCAGCAGGGAGCGTCGCTTGCCGGTATTCAGAGCAGTTTTTTGTCGATATAGGTTGGCAGCAGGAGGAACGACATGTCAGCAGCAGCCCAGTACAATGCCTACAAGCGCGTCGACGTCGAGACGGCATCGCAGGGGAAACTCATCGTGATGTTGTTCAACGGCGCCATTCAACGCGCGGAAGAGGCCAAGCGCCAGCTCGCCAAGGGGCGCACAGACGGCGTACACAACAATCTGCTCCGGGCGCAGGATATCGTCGCGGAACTGCGCAGCGCGCTGGACATGAAGGTCGCGATTGCCAAGCAACTGGATTGCATTTACGAGTACTTCCAGCATCTGCTGATCAAGGCAAACATCCGCAAGGATTGCGCGCCGCTCGAGGAAGCCATCGCACACCTGACCACAATGCGAAACACGTGGCAAGAGGCGTTTGCGAAGGCGGTGACCGAAGACGCCAACGATCGGGCGAAGCCGCTCGACACGCACGGCGCGAGCCTGATTAACGTGCAGGGCTAATCACTCACGGCCTTTTTCTCCCGGCGCCCCCGAAGCGGACCTTCGGGGGCGCGGCCATTTCCTAAACTGCCGAGCGGGCTCAAGTATTCTTGGGGTTGGCCGATAAAGTAGGTGTAAGCCAAGACACGGAGGTCGCGGCGAGTGACACGGATGTCAACCTTATAAAGACCAAGGCACGTCACTCCAAGAAGTACCCGGCGGACTAATCCCACCGCCGTTGGAAAAGGCAGCCCCAGGTCTTACCCTCTGACGAGTGCGCTATTGCTTAACGGCGTAGCGCATTTCTCATTCGTACACGAGCGGCGGCTTGCGCGCGCTGAAACTCGCCCACCGCATATCGCCGGATTGTAGGCACCGCACTTTCAGTTGCCATCTTTCCAAGAGGTAGTCCACGTCCAATTGCGGCAATTCCTGCTTGGCTGGTCCCGCCGAGCGCAACCGATCGATGTCGGCCCACAATATTTCGACCAATCTCCCGGTCCAGTCGACTTGCTCGATATCGACGAATCCCGCTTCGAGCAAGGACGCGGCATAGTCCTCACCAGTCGATAATTCGTACGCAGAACCGGCGGCGTACGACTCAAACTCGTCGCTCCCGCGCGCACGGCCGCGCAGATAATCGGTGAAGAACAGTCGGCCGCCGGGTACCAGAACTTGCAGGAGCCGCCGTGCGAGTCCGATCTTGTCGCGAATGTGCAGGAACGAATCTTTGCTGTGGACGGCGTCGAACGAATGCGCGGGAATTGATATGGTCAACACATTTGCACATACGAAGGTTACACCGGTCACCCCTTGGGTTTCGGCGCGATTTCGCGCCTCGGCGACCATCTCAGGAAGTATGTCCAGCCCCAGGATGGTGGCGCCGCATGAACCGGAGAAATAGAACGCAGCGCCGCCAAGACCGCTGCCGACGTCGAGTACGCGAAAACCGGGGCGGATTCCGAAGTATTGTGCGGCGCGCTTCGCCATCTCCTGCGCGCCAGAACTGAGAAAGTCTTTGCCGAATACCCACTCGTAGCGCCTCAAGCTTTCGGCGCTGTATTGGTCGCTTGTCAGGATCGGCTTGCCGGAGTCACGCATACAGCACCTCGATTAATGTCAAGCCGTGCGCGGGCGCGGTGTAGCCACGATAGGGTCCCGGCGACGCAAGGAGTTCGTCAATGCGCGACTCGGGGACCGCGCCGCGCGCGACGTCTACGAGGGTGCCGGTAATGTTGCGCACCATCTTGTAGAGGAAGCCATCGCCGTGAAAGCGGATCGCGAACAGGCCGCGCGCGTCGCTCGGCACGACGATTCCGCCTTCGGAGACATCGAGAGCGATCAATCTGCGAACGGTGTCCTCCCGCTCCGAACCACTGCACTGAAAGCCGGCGAAGTCGCGCGTGCCGGCGAACCGCGCGCATAGTGCGCGCAAGCGGTCGAGGTCTGTGCCGAATGGAAGAGTCCAAGTGAATGGCGCGCTGAATGGGTCCGGATCGCGCGCGGTCGACACGCAGTACCAGTACTTCTTCCCGACTGCGGACTTGCGCGCGTGAAAGTCGTGCGGCGCTTCCGTAAGGGACGAGATTTGGATGTGCGGCGCGAGCATCCTGGTGAGCGAGCGCCGCAGAGAATCAAGATCGGCGCCGGCTTTCCAGGGAAAGGAGCAGACCTGTCCGATGGCGTGGACGCCGGTGTCGGTGCGCCCGGCGCCGTGGATACGTACGGGGCCGTTCGCAATTTCTGAGAGGACCTTTTCGATCTCGCCTTGCACGGTCGGGCGGTCGGGTTGCACCTGCCACCCGGCAAACGGGGTACCGATGTAACGCACCGTAGCGCGCACGATCATGCTCGACGGCATTGTCACGAGGCAACGACTCCTTCGCGCGGGCCCCGGCCGGGCGGCCCGCTATTGATCGGCGCGTTGGAGCACCTCGATCGTTTCGATTTCCACATCCGATTTCTGCGAAACGAATTCCGCGATTCGCTTGTGCACGGCAACGCCCGCGCCGGAGGGGTCCCACTTGCTGTTCCAACGGCCGCCATCGCCAAAGCAAATCACAAACCGCCATTCTCCGCCCACGTTCCCGTTTGGCGCGACGGATTTTGGCGCGGCGAGAATGCGTTCGACGTCCGAATACATGTAGTGACGCGCGGCCAAGCGCGTCAGCGGGTCAATTACGATTTCGCCCTCGCGAAAGATAACGTAGGTATCGACAAACAAGTACGCGATTGCCAATGATGGAAGAAAGCATCCGATGTAGAAGTGACGCGCGGTCATTCGGGCCAGCCTGCCAAACCTCGATTCCTGGACCGCGTCGTATTCGGCCTTTCGATCTCCGAGTATCCGCAGCGCCAGCGGTTCGACAACCAGCGCGGCCAGGAACATTGCGGCGGGGAACGCAGGAAAGAACCAAACGAACCAAAGCGGCGTCAAGGTGAATTCGGCTTCGCCGAGGCGGCTTGCGAAAAACTCACCTACGGCACGAAATACCCAGTATGCAACGGCCATCCACGCCACAAGCGCAAGAATGTACAACAGGTTCAGGCCGAACTCGAATTTGTAGTATTTTTGGGCAAGTGCCTGCATATCCGTTCCAGGCGGCAGCCTGTAATCTTGCAGCCGCGGCGGAAACATCTTGTACAGGGCAAGCATGACCGCAGCGGTCAGGATGGATGTGAGGGCATTGGTGATCACACTTGACGACATCGAAGTAGCCCTACAGGAGATTGCGTTGGCAATCCCCAGTTCTTGACGCGCGCGGCGCAGTGGAATCCGGCGGTTTGCACGTCCGTGTTTCCAGATGAGCCGCGACTGTGACGTCAAATCTTCCGCAATCATGACACAGTGAGTCAAAAGGGGTGTCGAGTACGGGCCATCGGTCCAAGGCATCTCCTCTACGCTGTTTCGGCGTTCGACGCCGGTGCAACGAGCGGGCGCTAGCATTCGCTGTAGCCTTCCGAGCGCGCTGAACGTCGTCCCTTGGCCAGGTCCCGACTCCGCCGGAAGCCAACGCGGCAGCGCCTTCAACTTTCACGCCGCTACGGTGGACTCCGCCGTCACACTCCACACTTTAGCCCATCGTGTTGCATCTTCTTTCGCCTGACGCTTCAGAGGACACCCTCGGTTGGGGGGTGTTCTGAGTTTTTTTGACGAATCGAGGGGGTGGGTGAGCACCGATCCTCGTAGGTGTTGATTTTATGGGTGCCTCCGATTGGGTATGCGAGGGGTATTTGACGATTTAAGGGGGGGTAGACGTGTCCGAATCGTCGCGGGATCCAGTTTTATCGAAATTGGCATGGGCCGGGCGGGATGCGCGGTTTGGGGTTGTTTCGATAAGGCGAATTCACGACCGGACGTGCCAGTGATGTCTTCCGGCGTTAGGCCGGGTCGGGCAAACGTGTCCATACACCCCCGATGCGGCCTGTGTTCGCGGCTCCAGCGGGCTGTGGTCACATGGTATGACTGGGTCTCCATATCTTTGCCCAACGTGTTGCACTTGTCGTGCGGATTCGCACGCGGAACGACCCGTATTTGACTGACAGCAGGTGAACGGAACGGTGAATTATGTCCTTTTATACTGTGTTGACTACGATTAGATTTGAGTCGATTGGATCGGGGCGAACCGTTCTCTACATATACCTTGCAATACATTGTAATGTGTGATACATTGTAATCGTGGATACCAATGAGGCGATAGCGAGCGATATCGACAATTGGACCACGCAACTCCGGAAAGGGCTGCTGGAGTTGTGCATCGTGAACCTGCTCGCCAAGGGGGACGTGTACGGGTACGACCTTGTAAAGCAGTTGTCGGAGGTCAGGGGGCTGGTTGTCACGGAAGGGACTATCTATCCGCTGCTTTCGAGATTGAAGCGGCTTGGGCTGGTCACGACGCGGCTGGCGGAATCGACTAGCGGCCCGGCGCGCAAGTACTACCGGCTCTCCGCCGCGGGTGAGCGGATGCGGGGAACAATGAATATGTATTGGAACGAACTGGCGGACGGGGTCACCCGGTTCCAGAATGAAAGCGAGGGACACCATGGCTGAGTGGACACCGGAGGCAAGAGAGTATCTCGACGGATACCTGCAACAGGTCCGGGCCTTAGCGCGCGGTTCGGGCGAAGACGGCGAAGAGATTGCGTCTGGACTGCGGGAACATGTCGTCGAAAAGGCAGAACGAGAAGCGGGTTCCCTCGTCACGCTGGAAATTCTGCGGCGCTCACTTGCCGAGGTTGGCTCACCGGAGGCGATTCTCGACGAAGGCCAAAAATGGGTGGAACAATCGCGTGCGGACACAAACGGCGAGAAGTCGGGCGCAGCGACAACGCCCGCTGCTGTGCCAGCCAGGGAACCACGAAGCGATCGGGGGCTTTTGCGCTCGATGGGTTGCGGGTGTGGAATGATCGGCGCGACCGCAATCCTGGCGATTGCGGCTCTCGGCACATACATCTTCTACGCACGATATGACAGCTTCAAGAAACTCCAAGTTGTGATGGCCCAAGACAAAGCCGTGCAAATGCTGCGCACGATTGCAGAAGCCGAGCGCAAATGGCGCGAGGAGGGCAAGCACGATAACGATGGCGACGGTGTGCCCGACTACGCGACGCTCGCCGAACTCATCGAGGAGAAGTCCATTCCTGAGGAGTATGGCCGTGGCGCCCACGGCGGATATGTGCTGAACATTATGGTGAGCAACAGTTCGGAGACGGCGATCTGGAAACCAAGCAAAGGAGCGGATTCAAAGGAGCCTGGTTATTTGTGTTCTGCGCGTCCGCTTGAAGGACTTGACCTAGATTTAAAGCCGCTCGTGATCACGCACGAAGAGGTGGTGCGGTATGAAGGCGCGGGAGGTGTCGGTGGAAAACCGTATGTATCTGGAGTCGCCGAATCGATGTCTTCGACTCACGCCAGCAGCAAACGCAAGCAGGACGCCATTCTTAAGCTGCAACGAATAGCTCATTGGGAGCGGACGTTTCTGGAAAGAGGCATGTTTGACCCCGACAACGACGGGAAGCAAGACTACGGCGATCTCCAAGACCTGGCAACGACTGTTGCGGACGGTAACATAGACGACCAAATCGAGGGTTTTGCTTTTCATATAGAGGTAATTCAGACATCGAAGGGAGGGCCCAGTTTCGTCTGCAAAGCCATTCCAACGGACGAATCAATCTCAAGCGAGATTATTACTATTGAGCCGGACGGCGTGTTGCGATTCCTTCCGAAAGACAAGATGAAACGGGAACAAGAGACGCAGCATGCGAATTAGTATGTAACATGCGGGTAGCACCTGTTTTGCAAAGAAAGAGAGAGGTAAACTGGGCGGCCGTCGCGAGGAATGACCGGAATGAAGCGCTGAGGCATGTCGCAGTGGGACAGCGCGATGCTTTCAGCGACCAGTTTGAAGGCGGGCTCCGAGTAGTTCTGCCGGCGGATTTCCAGTTGCAGTTGGAGTCGGTCGAAGACAAGAGCAAAGCGCAAGTGCAGGTCGTGGGAACGGAGGTCGGGATAGACCTTGTGTACGAGAACAGCCGGTGGTGGGTGTCGCAGTAGCGCGACCTGAGATCCTTGGAGCAGGTAGACTTCCGGCCCAGAAACTCGAATCGTGTATCGGACTCGATTAGGATTCTTGTCCGAACGGTTAGGGCCCGAACGTCCGCGAGATCAGCGTTGCCGCAGCCGCGCCGCGAGGCGGGACGATTCGTGGCGGGGGATCTATTCGGTATGGTCATTCGCATTTCTCCGAACCGCACATTCGCGTTTCTCATTGGCGTGAGTTTGGGGCTAGCTGGGATTCATATCTTGGGGCAGGTGTCGCGTCTGGTGTTCGGCCACGGGCGTCTGTATGGGTTGGTGCCCCTCTTCAACATGGAGGAGGAGACGAACATACCGAGCCTCTGGTCAACCTGCTTGTGGCTTGGCGCGGGAGCGCTCGCGGGGTTGATCGCGTATTCCGCACGGCGCGGGGCGGGGCGCGACTGGCCGCATTGGACGGGGCTGGCGGGAATCTTCTGCGCGTTCGGCATGGACGAGACAATCCAGTTCCACGAACGGATGGGCGGGGTTGTGGTGAACCTGCTGCGGATGGAAGGCATGCGCGCCACGGGATTCCTGTATTACGTGTGGATAATTCCGGCGTTGATCTTTGCCATCGTTGTGTTCTTTGTGTACCTGCGTTTCCTGATGCGTTTGCCGCACACGGTGATGGCATTGATGGTTCTTGGCGGGGCCGTGTTTATTGCCGGGTCGGTCGGGTTCGAATTGTTGGAAGGGCCGATTGACGAATCGGGCGGGTACATGAACGCGCGTTACACGGCTTACGTCACCTTCGAGGAATCGCTCGAGATGATCGGCGTGAGCATACTCATCTTCGCCCTGCTTCGGTACTTGGCGGACAGAACGCCGCCATTCGAGATTATCGTGTCAAACGGAGCGCCAGCCACGACGTAGTGTTTCATACCATTCGTCTTTTGATCGTGCATCCGACGCGGCTTCGAGGAGAGGAATCTCAAATCTCAGATTTGATATCTCAGAAGGGAGAGGAGATCAGGAGCCAGGAGTCAGGAGTCAGGAGCGGCTCATACCATTTGTTCTTGACCGTGAATCCGGCGCCGCATTGAGGGGAGGAATCTTAAATCTCTGATTTGAAATCTCAAAGGGGAGAGGAGTCAGGTCTGCCATTCCAGAGCCGTCAGCGAGTGAGCCGGAAGCTCCAGGGTAGTTGGGTTTGTGGCTTCGAGCAAATCTGTGACGATTGATACGGTTTCCGCGTCTTCGTTGTCGTCGTGTAGCGACTTAGGGGCTATTTGGTGACGTGTGATGGGACCGGATGCGGCACCTTCGATTGCGACGTTGACGGATGTTGCGTCCGTGAGATTGAGGTTGAACACGATCAGGCTGCGCGTGTTGCCGTTCTTGTACGCAAACGCGTGAACGAATGGAACGTCGATTTCGTTCTCGACGGTGTTGATGGGTCTTTGGGTCCAGCCGTTTCTCGTACCCTCGATGTCGACGGCGACCATGTCGCCCTGGATGACGCGGTTGACGAGTTCGAGTCCTAGCCAGGTGGGGCGTTTGCGGGCGGTGGCGGCGATGTCGCGCAGTAGGCCCCAGACGCGGACGTAGCGGCCTTCGCCGATGCCGAAGGAGTATTGAATCGCGGTGAATGCGCATTGGTTTTTCGCGCCCATGTCGCGCTGGTAGACGAGCATGTAAAGCGGCAGCGCGAGGGCGCCGTTCGCGCCCGTCACAAAATCGTTTGTCACGTCGATTGGCGCTTCGCCGCCGGTGGTGTGGAAGTTGATTTCGTAGATCGCAAGACCGGTCTTCTTGCCGCCCCTGTCGAGTTCGTCCTGCGACTGTTTCATCCGGCCCGTCGCGACGTCTTCGAAGGGCCGCGCAAACAGGGGATAGAAAAGTTCGTCGTCGTTTGCATGTTCCTTGTCAGAACCGAAGTACGGTGCGAGCGCGATTTCGCGGTGGTGGTTGCCCGTTGCGTCGATTTCCCCCTGTCGCCCGGGGTAGTAGAACTGTCCGCCGATGATCAGGTTGATCTTATCGTCCTTAAAGAACGGACTCGCGCGCAATAACGCGAAGCGTTCGTTTGCCATCGTGCCGAGCCGTTCGCCGCCGAGGGCCGATGCGCCGAAGAACGGATCGTTCGCGGAGGCTTCGCCCCACATCTCGTTGCCGAATTCGATGTGGATGCGTTTGAACACATCGGACCACGGTTCCTGTTGACCGAGGCTTGCACGGCGGTCCGCGTAGGGATGCGCGCCGTCCGCGGGACCGGCGAGGTACTCCATCAACCCGTGCACGTCCCGCTCGCTCCACATGGGCGGCATGACGTACCACGGCTCGGCCTCGATCTCTTTGCACAATTGCAGGAATTCGTGCAGAGAGAAGCCCCACTCGCCCGCGGCGCGTTGCCGCGGGCTGTATCCATTCGTCTTTCGCTCGAACGGTTCCGCGATCTCATTGACGAGCGTGTTGCCGTGCTGTGTACTCCAATTGCGCAGGACGCCGGGACGCAACTCCTTCAGGCGATTGACGAATGCATCGGTGAAGACGGTGGGGTTCTTTTCGTTTGCGGGTTCCAGTGCTGCGTCATCGAGCCAGACCTGGCCCCCGTCGTTGTCGACGCTCAGGGACAGCACGAGGAGCGGATGATAATCGCCTTCGTTGTACGGGCCCAGCTTGTCCGCGCCGTCGGGAACAGTGAAGGCGCGCTCGATGAGCTGCCATTGCGGCGAGAGTTTGATCGATTCGTCAATGAAACTGCCTTCGCCCTCGCGATGAAACATGACGCGGATGCGGTCTGCGACGCCCTTGCCTTTGGCCCAGAACGAAATCTTCCACGGGCCGCGAACAACGATGAGTTTGCCCGCGCTCTTGTCGCCGTCGCGCCACTCGCTGTCCATGTACACTTCGCACTTGGACCACTCGCCGCCCGCTTTCAGATGCAGCGACTGTTTGCCCGGACTTCCCGGGCGCACGTCGTTCGAGACGCAGTCGGTGGCCATGCGCGGGCCAGCAACGAGGCCCGGAAGGTCGCGGCGCACGACGAGCACGTCCCACTCGTTCGGCGCGGGGCCGCCGCCGTCGAGGTAGAACACGTTTTCGTGGTTCTCGAGCGCGAACCGTGTGATTCGGCCCGTGCGGCCTTTGGCCGCGCCGTACGTGAACTCGTATTCGCCGCCGTCCCAAAAGCCGGCGGGCTGGCCGATGCCGTAATCCTCGCGCGTCCAGTCGGTGTCCCAAAAAGCCTGCGCGACGCGCACGGTCGTTGCGCCTTTGGCGGCGTGGATCATGCTGCCGAACACGCCCGCCTCGAAGCCGGGGTTGGGGATCAGGTTTTTCAGATGCTGCGCCGCGCCGTAGGTTGAGCGCGCGCCGATGTTGAGGCCGAAGCGGGTGACGTCTTTCAAGATGACGGTGTCTGTCGGGCGGATGGTGATCGGGCCGGACGGTGCGGACGGTTTCGTCTCGACTTGCTTCGGCTCGAATTCCGCCCTGTCGGCAGGAGTGTCAGCCTTTGGCGCCAAGGCCAAGGCTGGCGGTTCGACAACCGCCGGCTTGGCGTCCTCGCGCGAGCCCGCGGGATGCTTCACTGCTGTTACCGGTGGCTCCGTTTTCGATATCGTGTGGGCGGGCTCTCGCGATAGTATTCCAAATACGAAAACAGCCACCGTGCCCGCGAGTGACACCCCCAGCGCGACAATCACCGCCAGACTGTCGGCGCGGCTCCACATTGGGCGGGAGTCTGTCCGTTTTGAGATGTATCGTCGCATGATGAGCGGGAGCATACTCCGTCGAGCGGCATATGCTCCACTAGGCGGGCAGGGTCAAGGCAAGCGCGCTTAAAGTCGCGACAATCAGGGCCTGGGCGAAGAAAAGCGCCGCTATCGGGGCGCACTCCAAAGCGCTCCGCGCGGGCAATCGACGTCATGTATTTGTGCAAAGCGCCTTGAAGTGCGGCGAGGTATCGCCGCTTTGCCCCACTTATACGCGGCAAACTTGCCAATCTAGTGCGATTGCCCCGCGGATAGGGTTCGATACCCATCCGTCAATATTCCCTGTGGTATAGTTGAACGCAGTTCCTTATCGGAGACTATGAAATGAGCTTTTGTGTGGATAAGAACAGGCTGGCAGAATTCTGCCGAGCGCGGTATATCTCGAGACTTGCGCTGTTTGGATCAGTGCTGCGTGACGATTTTGGACCCGACAGCGACGTGGATGTGCTCGTTGAATTTGAACCTGACCATGTGCCCGGCCTTCTGGCATTGAGCCGCATGGAGCGAGAGCTCTCGGAAATTCTCGGCCGGAGAGCCGACATGCGGACAGCCGGAGATTTGAGCCGATACTTTAGAGATAACGTTATCCGCGAAGCAGTTGTCCAGTATGCTTCTTGATTCGGATAAGGTGAGACTACGCCATATTGTTGACGCTGCACGTGAGGCCATCGAGTTTGCGCACGATGTTGATTTCGAAGCGGCGCGACAGGACCGCCAACTGCAGCATTCGCTCGTGCGGTGTATTGAGATTATTGGCGAAGCCGCGTCGCGCGTGTCGCTCGAAACACGCGCAGGTCACCCTGAGATTCCGTGGCAAGACATGATCGGAATGCGCAATCGAATTGTACACGCCTATTTCGACATAGATGTCGGTGTCGTGTGGCAAACGGTGAAAGACGAGCTTCCAGCGCTTTTGCCCGCATTGGAAGCTATAGTGAACGAGTAGCCGTTCCACGGCGTTAGCTTCCTCGTCCATCGGCTTTGCTCGCAATGCCGGCATCAACGCGCCGTTGAATACTCCCAACCAGATCGTTGTTTAGGTAGCATTCGCGCTTCGATACAATTTCCTGATTGGATTTCTCAGGAACATGGACTTTCTATCTACTCTCAAGCACCAAGTCCTCGTCATTGACGGGGCGATGGGCACGCAGGTGCAGAACCTGGACTTGACGGACGCCGATTACGGCGGGGTCGAGTTCAAGATGCTTCCGGATATCCTCGTGTTTTCGCACCCGGACGAAATCAAGGGCATTCATCTCGCCTACTTTCGCGCGGGGGCGAACGCGGTCGAGACGAATACATTTGGCGCGACGCCGTTCCGGCTGGCGGAATACGATTTCTCGCGGCTCGACCTGTCGCGGTTCGCGGCGACCCCGTACAACGTCGATTTGCGCGCGCTGCCGCATGCGGACATGGCGTATCACCTCAGCCGGCGGGCAGCGGAGATCGCGTGCGCGGCGCGGGACGAATATAGGCGCGATCCAGAATATGACGGTCGGCCGTTGTTCGTGTTGGGATCGATTGGACCGTCGAACCGAGTGCTGTCGAGCACGGACGCGAACCTGAAGCTTTCGACGTTCGGCGAGATGATGGACAACTTCCACGTGCAGGTGTTGGGCCTCATCGACGGCGGCGCGGACGTGCTGCTGTACGAAACGCAGCAGGACATTTTGGAAGTGAAGGCTGCGGTCATGGGCGGGCAACGCGCGATGCGCGAGCGCGGCAAGAAGCTGCCGATCATGGCGCAGGTGACGGTCGATCAATTCTCGAAGATGCAAATCTTCAACACGGACATTCACGCGGCGCTGGTGACGGTCGCGGGGATTGGCATCGACACGTTCGGGATCAATTGCAGCATCGGCCCGGACCTGATGACGAAGACGGTCGAGAAGCTTGCGCGGTATTCGCCGCTGCCGATAAGTGTGGTCCCGAACGCGGGCCTGCCGGTGTCCGAAGGCGGACGCACGGTGTTCAAGTTCTCGCCAGAGGACATGGCGAAGTATCTCGATACGTTCACGCGCGAGTTTGCCGTTAACATTGTCGGCGGATGTTGCGGGACGACGCCCGCCCACATCCGCGCGATCGCGGACACGATACGCGCGCGCAAGCCCGCGGAGCGAACGCCGGAGAACGGTTTGTACGTTTCGGGACCGCAGGAAGCGGTGCTGCTCGATAGCAGCAAGACGCTGATCATGATCGGCGAGCGGCTGAACGTGCGCGGTTCGAAGAAAGTGCGGGACGCCGTCGAGAGCGGAGGGCCGATCGATCATGCCGCGCTCGAGGAGGTCGTCGAAGAACAGGTGCGCGGGCTCGGCGTGAAAGTCATCGACGTGTGCATGGACTCGAACCTTGTCGACACGACGAAGGCGCTTACGGAAGTTGTCCATAAGCAGACGACGGACTTTGCGGGCGCGATGTGTCTCGATTCGTTTGCGGTGGACGCGCTTGCCGAAGCTATCAAGGTCTACCCGGGCCGCCCAATCATCAATTCGATGTCAATGGAGGAGGTGGCGCCGGGCGTTACCAAAGTAGACGCCGTGTGTGAAGCGACGAAGGAGCATTGTCCGCTGTATATCGGGCTTGCCGCGGGCGCAAAAGGCCCCGGCGCGACGCGGGAGGAGAAGGCGGATCTTGCGCGGCAGATTGTCGAGAACGCAGCGCGACATGGTGTAAGGCCGGGCCAGATTCTGATCGATATGAATGTGTTTCCGGTTGGTTCGGAATCGGACGAATCGATGAACTTTGCCATGGAATCGCTGGAGGCTATTCCGCTGATCAAGGCGATTCATCCCGATTTACGGACGACGTGCGGTGTCGGCAACTTGACGAATGGGCTTGCAAAGAAACCGTACATGCGCAAGGTGCTCACGTCCGTCTGGCTTGACGAAGCGCGCAAGCGCGGGCTCGATGCGGCGATTATCAATCCGCACCACTACGTGTTCGTGCGCGACCTCGATCCGCACGACTACGAACTGGGTCTGCGCGTTATCCTTCAGCGCGACATGCAGGCGTACGAAGAACTCGAGGAGATTGCCGAGCGCAAGAAGGGACTCGAGGTCGTCAAGCGCACGAGCTACGACGATCTCGACGTGGAGACGGCGATTTGCGAGAAGGTGAAAGACGGTTTCAAGGAACGCGCGCAGGGCAGCATCACAGTAGCCGGGCATGAGTATCGGTATGCGGACAAAATCGTGTTGCAGGTCGCGGAAGTCGTGAAAAAGCACGAACCGCTCGAGTTTATCAACATGCACCTCATGTGGGCGATGAACGAACTCGGCGACGGCTTTGCGCGCGGGGAGGTGTCTCTCCCCCATTTGTTGAAATCGGCGGACGTGATGAAGCAGGTGATGGGGTTCCTTGAGGAGTACATGCGCGTGTCCGCGGGTATCGACGTGCACTCGAAGATTGAATACAAAGGGACGATCGTTATCGGCACGGTGTATCAGGACGTTCACTCGATCGGGAAAGACCTCGCGAAGACGCTGTTCGAGAACTATGGCTACCGCGTGATCGATCTTGGCGTGATGACGCCGCTGCAGAGTTATCTCGACGCGGCAAAGGAGCACAACGCGGACGCGATTGGGATGTCGGCGCTGCTGGTGCAGACGTCGAACCACATGATCACGGTGTCGAAGATGATGCTCGAACAGGGCCTCGGCCATTTGCCGGTGCTGATAGGCGGCGCACCGGTGAACGACCGGCACGCGGCGTACGTGGCGATGGCGGGCAACACCAACACGGAGTCGATGCGGTCGAACGTATTCTATTGTCCGACTGCGATGGACGGCGTCAATGTAATGAATACGCTGAAGTCCGGCGGCGAGGTCGATCCGTTTTTCCGCGTGAACCTGGAAAAACTTCGTCAGAACTTCGAGAAGGCGGAAAGACGAGCGGCGGAGGAATCGGAACTACTGCGCACGTTGCCGCGCCGCGTCATATCGTTTGACGAGCACAGGTTGCCGGAGAAACCGTGGTTTTCGCCGGAGGTTTTGCGCATCGACCTGCACACCTTCGCGCCGAATATCGACACGAAGACCTTGTTCGCGTTGAACTGGAAGTTTGGCGGGAAAGCGGGGCGCGAGAAGCGCGGCGAAAGCCCGGAGAAACTGCGCGCGCTGTTGGAGGAGTGGATCGCGCTTGCGGACAGGAAAGGCTGGGTGCAGCCGCAGGCGGTCTGCGGGGTGTGGCCGTGCCAGTCCGACGGCGACGAGGTGATCGTATACGACCCCGCGGATCTCGCGCGCGAAATCGCCCGATTCGGTTTCACGGTGGTTGTCGGCGCCGGACGAAAAGACACCGTGTGCGCGGCGCAATACTTTCGGACGAAGGACTCCGGTCAGTTCGATGCGATCGGTGTGCAGCTTTCGACGAGCGGCCCGCAGGTTGACGCACAACTTCGCGCGTTCAAGGAAGCGGGCGACTCCGAATCGCAACTGTATTTGCAGGGCCTTTCGGACCGCATCGCGGAGGACATGGCGGATTACGCGCACCGGTATGTGCGCGAGCGGTTCCACTTCGAACCCGCGCACGGCGCACGCTGGTCGCCGGGGTATCCCGCGATGGCGGACACCAAGTACAACCGCACGATCCTCGAACTGCTTGGAGCGACCGGACGCATCGGCATAACGATTACGGACGCGGGCGAATTCTCTCCGACGGGCACGACCGCGGCGGTGGTCTGCTTCCATCCGGATGCGCGATACACATAGTACAGAAGGTACTGTAGGCCAATCGCGGGATGCCGGGTGTCCGGAAAAATATTCTGGCGTAAGGAAGATGGCTTCGTGCTATGCTTCCGCCGCTTGCAAGGCCGTCAGGTCCAACAAAGGAGATGATAACGATGCGTCGGCTGATTCTGGTGGTGCTGGGTGTAGTGGGTGTACTCGCGTTCGCGCTCGCGTTCTCGAATTCCGAAACGTACGCAGCCCTTCCGGCGGAGGCGCAGTTACCCGTCGGGATACCCGTCACGGTAACGTTACGGAACGATGCGGGGTCCGGCACGTTTTCAGGCACTCTCGTCGCGGCAGACGAGCAGTGGCTTGTGCTTCGGGACGATAAGAGTCTTTTGCACTGGTACACGGTGGATAGCATTCGCAATGTGGACTCCGGTCCGGCGCCCGCGCCGGCGGAGGCCGCTCCAGCGCCCGCTCCG
>JABWCD010000026.1 GCA_013359265.1 Candidatus Hydrogenedentota bacterium | reverse complement strand
GAACCTACAGTAGCACACGCACCAGGAATCGGCTAACATGCAATCAACCAACCCCGGTTCCCTAACATTTCACTTGGTCTACAAAACGGGGGCCGCCCAGGAGATGGTCGATTCGATCAAGCGTTATAAAGCGATACAACAAAGGTTCAAGGCACAACGGTAAAGAACGAACGGAGTGGATCATTTCAGCTGAAATTGCGCGTGGCAGGCGTATCGCGGCATCTTGAGGAACCTGCATCTTTGCGCTCGTCAAGACACGGCGGTACTTCTCCTCCCGGCCCGTCTCGTCTGGATCAATTGCCTCCCCAACTCCTGGCTCCTCACTCCGTTTGTCCTCGTTTCTTTGAGATTTCAAATCTGAAATTTGAGATCATCTTCTGGAGGCGCCGGAAGCGCGATCAAGAGCAAATAGATTGAACCGCTAGATCAGGTAAGAACCATAGACAAACTTGTCATGCGAAGCGGTCGCGGAAGAGATCGGCGCGGGCGGCGTTGATCGTGATATCGTCGCTGGCGGCGCCGAGGCGGCATTCGAGGTGGGCGGGTTGCGCGATAATCTGCAACTCGTCGACCGTTTCATATGAAACCGACTCGAGCTGGCCGGTGGCGACACCGAGGCGCAGGTGCGACAGCAGCGTCAGCGCCTCCTCCCATTCGAGTACGCGGGCGCCGCGCGCCACGCCCAGCGCGCGGCCGACACGATCGGCGAGCGCATGGCCGTTCCCGCTGCCCATCGCTGCACGGGCGTCGCGCTCCTGCTGCATGAGCTTTCCCGTAAACGCGCGAAGGTGAAAATCGATTTCGCCCTCGGAACTGCCGAGTGTGCTGCGGTTCGTCAACGAAAACAAATCGCCGGGCGCGCTGGCGACGGGGCCGAATTCGCCCTCGAAATCGTGGTGATCGACGTGCGCGCTGTCGATGACCTCGGATACGCGCCCGTTCGACGCGAGCGCGTGCAGGTGCAACATCGCCCGCAATTTCAGCCCCGTTCCCACTTCGTACAGCGCAGACGTGAGAAACCCGTGTTTCTCGTGATAGGCGTAATCAAGCGGCATGTGCAGCGCGTCGTCGATGCTCGACAAGGTGCTCCACACTTCCTGCGGCTGCAGGCCGCGCGCGACCGCGGTGATGCGAATATGGTCGCGCTCGTTGATCATGATGCTGACACTCTGATCGTTGGCGATGTATACGCCGCGCGGGCCGCGGCTTTCGATGAGATGTTTCGAGATGAGCTTACGCTCGACCAGCATGCGCACTTCGCGCACGTGCAACTCCGTAAGCTCCATGTACGAACCGCTGGCGAGAAGCCCCGCGCCATCGAGCGCTTGCAGCACGCGGTCCTGTACCGTGCGCTTCTCGTCCTCGGAGCACCGAATCGGAAACGGCAAGTCCGCAAGGTTTCGCACCAACGTGCCACGCGTGTTGAGCACGACGTCCTGATCAGGACCGGATTTGGCTAGCCACGCGCCCGGTTTGGCAAGCGCGGTCTTCAACATGTGCGGTTCTCGGCAGCGCCGGCCCGGACGACAGGTTTCTCGTTGATGGTGGTTTCGAGGTCGCGAATCTGGTCGCGCAACTTCGCAGCTTCTTCATAGTTCTCGGACTTCAACGTACTGCGAAGGAGCGCGCGCAGGCTGTGCAGTTCTGTGCGCTTGAGTTTTCGCTCGTCCGTTACGTGCGGCTCTTTGCCGCGGTGCCTCAGGCCGACGTGGAACCCGCGCAACAGCGGTTCGAGCGAATCGCCCAGCGCGTCGTAACACGCGCCGCACCCGACGCGGCCCGACTGAATTGCGTCCTTCAAATCGGCGCCGCACACGCGGCACACGCGGTTCGGCACCTTCGGTTCCGGCGCTGCCGCGGCCGCCATACGATGCTTGCCGCGGCCGCCGGACGGTCCGGAGAGTTCAAAGCCGGAGGTGGTTTCCTCCTGCATCCGATTCATGCAATCGGCGCAAAGCTGCAGCTCGGACACTTTGCCGCCCACGACTTCCGCGTAGCGCATTGTGGCGAGACTCTTATGGCATTTTTGGCAAAGCATCACCGTCTACCTTGCTAAAAGTATACCATCATTTCGCGGGGGGATGCATATTGGGGGAGTCAATTTTGGATTCTCGATTTTGGATTCTGGATTGAATTCCGCGGAGCGATATTGGGCTTGGCGTAATTGGTTTGTCCCGTTTGCGTTACAGGGACGTGTCGCGGAAAACGTCGCTTTCGGATCGATTGAACTCGAATTCGCCGTGCTCCGCTTCGATCTGGGACGGCGGTTTTCCGCCGGGCGACCAGCCGGTGACGATCGAGTGGCCGAGCGTTGCTAGTGTGAGAATCCAAAGCGCGGCGCAGACGGCAGCGGCCGTTTTCCACGCGGCATTGACGTAGCCTGCAACGTGGCGGCGCGGCTCGGGAATTTTCCCCATCGCGAACCCCGCGATCATGCCGCCGACGTGAGCTGCGTTGTTCGCTCCCATGACAAAGCCGAAGACCAGCGAGTACACCGCCCACTTCACAAGCTGGTCGCGGTAGTCGCGCACATAGCCGGCCTGATTGCCGAAATAGGCGATGCCATATCCGATAAGTCCGAAGAGCCAGCCGGAGGCGCCGGCAGTGGCAGTCGTCGTTTGGAGGTACGAGAAGTAGTAGAGATACGACGCAATGGCCGCGGCGATTTGCGTCACGGTGATGAGCACGAGCATGCGCCACGGGCCGATGCGATCTTCGATGGGCGGGCCGACCTGCGTGAGCGCGAACAAGTTGAACGCGATGTGGAAGATTCCAATGTGACCCAGGCCGAATGCCAGATACCGCCAAAGTTCCCCCCGCAGTCCCGTAGTCCACGCGCCGAACACGGCGTACGTATAGTTGGATGGGTTGATTATGGCGGACATCCCCTGCATGCCGATTTCCAGCACGTAGACCGCAATGATCATGAGCATGAACGCGCCGAGCATGACCGGCGTGCCTTGTGGCGCGGCAACGCCGATGAGACGTGTCACCCTGTAGCCAAGCATGGTCGGCGCGCGTTTGCCGCAATGCGGACAGGTGCGTTCGTCGCGGTCGACGAGCCCGTTGCAGTGGCGGCAGCGTTTGTGGGGATACGTCAGCCACTGGAGCGAGGCGGGCAGGCGGACGCCGAACGCCTTCTGCTGTGACCGCTTTTCGAGTTGAAACAGTTTCCACTTCAGGCGCGTCGTGTTGAAACCGAGGCGCCCAAGCAATTCGACAAGTTGATTCAGAAAACTCATGCGTGAGAAATCGGGCCCAGGCTACTGTCGCTGGTATTGCAGCACGGGATTGTATTGCCGATCGACTTCTTCGACGTTCACGACCGCGAGGTGCCCGCGCTCGTACAGATACTCCATGTGCGCGCCGGTTTCGAGGAAAGCGAGCAGCACGTGATATCCCTTCCGCTCGCCGAAAAGATCGCGCGATACCTCCGCAACGGTGCGTGGTTCATTGCAGAGACCGAGCGTCCTCTCGAGCCGCGCTTCATGAAACGCAATGGAAGCATCCACGCGCGCCGGAAAGTTGTCTATCGCGTCCTCGTGTCCGCCGAGCGCGACGCGAATTCCGGGTAGTGCACGCACTTTCTTGAGCGCGCTCATGTAGTGGCCAAGGCCCGTGTAGCGCGTGATGAATTCGGGCGACTGGTTGGGCGTGATGTGCGAGAGCACGTGGTCGGCGGTAAACAGGATGTCGTCGAGGCGGATGCACACCTGGCCGGGGCAATGGCCAGGGGCATGGAACAACTCGAACGGCGAACCGGAAAGTGGACCTTCATCGAACGTGAAATCGACCGGGCGCGCACGGAACAGGTCCTTGGACCACTTGTTCATCTCGAGCAGTTTGTTTACGCGCTCGGGTCCGACCCCGGCACGCTCGAGAAAAATGTGCAGGTTCTTCGCCGTGACGACGAGCCGCTCGTTGAAGTGGCGAATGACGCTCATGTCGAGTTCGTGAATTCCGATCGCGGCGCCGCTTTCCTCGACAACGAAGTGCAACCCGCCGAAATGGTCGATGTGGCCGTGCGTGAGGATGAGGCGCTTAACGTCCTTCAACGCAACGTTTTCGCCAAATTCGTTGCGCATCCGCTCGAAACAACCGAGCAACGACGAGTTCGAGGACTCCTGTCCGGACGCGGCGTCGATCAACGTGATGGGATCGGTGAGGACCAGATAACAGTTTGTGACGTGGTTGGGAAAAGCCTCGACAGGCAACTTGTACACCGCCGTTCCCCCGGCGCTGACATACCGACGGATCGAAGAATCATTGTGCATAGACGGTCACAGTACACGAATTGGTGGCCACGTTGGAATAGTTCGACCGGCTGGCCGCGCCCGATTACCGACGGTTGACCCATGACGGCGATGAGAACCTGTCATTGACAAGTTCGCGGACCTGCTCGATTTCGTCCTTGCCGGCGCGAGTTTGCGGTCGCGCGCCTCCGAATGCCTCCGCAAATACCGCGCGAGCATCGTTCACATCCAGTGGCAGGCATTTCACGAATCCGCGGTGCGTGCGGTTGCCGCGGTACTGGGGACGATCGGACGGTTCGGTCAGGTAACGTTCCATGAGTTCGGGGTCCATCGCATAGAGCAGCGTGCCGTGGTGGAGGATAAACAGTTTGCGCCGCCGCTGCGCATTGCCCGAGATTTTCTTGCCGCCGACTGCAAGATCGGATATGCCCTTGTGCGACGCGTTCACGCCGCGCGCGCGCAATGCCGCCGCGAGGCGGCCGAGAACGAAACAATACGATCCGCGAATTGTCGCGATCTGGGGAAAGCGTTCGTGCGACAGCACGAGCGTGAAGTTCAAACAGCCCGGTCCCTGCAACACGCACCCGCCCGCGGAGGTCCTGCGCAGGATGCGCACCCCGTCCCGTTCGCATGCATCCACGCGCACGTGCTCGCGCAGCACCTGCGACACGCCAAGCACGACAAATGGGACCGGGCTCTCCCAAATGCGCAGCGTGTCCGTGCCGCGCCCCTCCTCGGCGTCATTCAACAGCAGTTCGTCGTACGCCAAGTTTTCCGCGGGCTTCGCGAACGACACATCCAGCGTCCGCATCGGCACGGGCCACGGCTCGAGGGCGTGCGCGACGGCGCATGCCCCCTCTTTCAATCCAAAACCCAAAATTCAGAATCCAAAATGAGAAGCACTACCGAGCGTCCGCGGTCTTGACAATTTCCTGTCCCGTCTTCGGGTCCACCTGGATATTCAGGTTCTCGTTGTCCAGTGTGTAGAACACGTATCCGTCCATCATCTCGTCAAATGTCTGCGGGCCGTGCTCGATCGCCTTTGTCGGATCGGGATTGAAAGGATTGAACGCGCTGTTGTCGAACTGCGACGCGCATTCGAGCGTTGTACCCGCGGGCAGCTTCTTCAAGCTGTCATGCGGATAGACATAGGCCAATTGCCAGTCGAAGCTGTAGTTCGGGACCACAAGCAGCGTTTCCAGTTTGCCGTCCGGGAACTGCGCGGTAAACGTCGAGTTCTTACCGCGCAGGTGCATGTGAATGAACAGGCCGAGTACGGTCGAGTTTTCTTCGAATGCCGTGGATTTTGACACCGGCGCCGCCGGGTGGCCCGGCGGAATCGTAAACCCGCGCGCGCTCAGCAGTTTGTGCCGGAGTTGCTTACACACCGTCTCTTTTGCGTACTGGAAACCCACCGAGATCCGGTTCGTCTCCGGCTTGCCCGTGGTCACGTAGTGCACTTGGACCGTGATCACGGCGCCTTTTGGAATCAGAAACGCGACGCCATTGTCGACGATCGCCGGGGAACCGCCGGGCACGCGGCCCGTCAGGAAGCTTTTGTCGTCCTGGTAGCCCGCCGGAGGTACGGTATACAACGCGTTTGCATGATGAACTACCTTCGGGTTGCTCGGTTGCACTTGGATACGCTGCACCCACGTGTCTTCGGGGAACTGATACGGAAGCGTCACGTAGACGTAGTCGATAACGCCCGAGGCGGGCAGTTCGTACGTGTCCTCTTCGGTGAGCAGCAGGTCGGGTTCGCCGATGATCCACTTTGAGGTCGGGAAGTCCGGTGGCGCCGGTATTGCGGCGAGGTCGCCGGTTTGTTTGCCGCCCTCGATCCACTGCACGATGGTGCGTCTGTCTGAAGCGGTCAATGTGCGCGCATTCGCCCATGTGCCAAAATCCGGGTGCGCGTACCACGGCGGCATGCGGCCCTCATCGACGACCTGCGCGATCATGTCCGCTTTCGCGGAGGCCTGCTCGTATGTTGACAGCGCGAAGGGGGTCGCCTCGCCTTCATGGTGGCACGGCATGCAATTCTTTTGGAGTATCGGCGCGACGTCCTTCGCGAACGTCACCGGCCCCGCAGGTTTTGGCGTCGCGGGGAACGTGATCTCGCATCCTTCGACCGGGGTCTCCGCCGCCTCGATGGGCTTGCCCGCGAGTGTGGCGTCGAGCGCGGCCTTCAAATCGTCATGCAGAAGGTTTGGCTGCTGGCCCGACACGCGGTACTGATCGTCGATGCGGCCGCGGTACAACAACGTTCCGTTCGCGCTGATCAACGCAGCCTCGGGCGTGCGCGTCGCGCCGATCGCTTCCACGACGCCGCCATCGAGGTCCTTCACCACCGGCACATCGATCTTGTATTCCAGCGCGTGATACGCCATTTGCTGAATCGTATCGCCGGGACTCGCATTGACGATCGCGAACCTCACACCCTGATCCGAATATGCGCGCGCAAGTTCGTTTATCTTCGGGATGTAACGCTGCGCGACCGGACACGTTGTTGACGAAAACACGAGTACATACGCTTTCGCTTCGCCGAGGTCCGTCAATGTTCGCGTCACATACCGGATGTCCTTGAACTCGAACTTCCCGACCGTCGCGCCGATCTCGACTTTCGCAGACGCGCCGGACGCGCCGATTGCCGCCGCGCATAGCACTAGAATTGCCCGAACCATTCGCGCTACCTCCACCTTGTAGCTCCAGGGTCATTGCCGCGCCAGCCTCGCACGGCCACGGCAACTATACCACCGCCTGCCAACAAGTTCATCTGGCCGCCGCGGCACCGAGAAATTCGGCATGTCACTTGCTCTGCTACCCGAGTTTGGGTGCACGGCGGCGCTCGCGATTGGTTTGGAGTGATTGATTGAAGCGAGCGTACCAGGCGCGGAAGCCGCATGGCGGCAGGCATTTCGATGGTGTGAGTGCAGCGGCCAAGGGCGGTCGGCGGGATGGAATTGTGCGTCGCGGGGATGATTGGGTTCGGCCCATTTTGGTAGCCGGAAAGGAGTGAAATTACATTGACGTAGGTTTTCTGAAAAGGGTTGGGCACCGGCGTGCGGACCCGAAGGTATGGTGATCGAATGGAAACTGCGCGGCAATTCGCCGCTGAACCCACGGCACACGGTTGCCGGGCAAACCAAAAGATGGTGGGAATGACATGAGTGGAAATCCAGCAAGACGGTCCGCGATCTCGGAAGTGATCAATAAAGCCGCGCTCGGCAGCACCGTGCCGTTTGCCGAGTCGCCGACGAGTACATTATTTGGCGAGAACGTATTCAGCCTCGCGGTGATGCAGCGCCGCCTGCCGAAGGCGGTCTACAAGTCGTTGAAGGCGACGATCGAATCCGGCTCGAAACTCGATGCGAGCACGGCGGACGCCGTAGCTACGGAAATGAAATCGTGGGCATTGGAAAAAGGCGCAACGCACTACGCGCACGTTTTCTATCCGTTGACGGGCCTCACCGCCGAGAAGCACGACTCCTTCTTCAACCCGGACGGGCTCGGCGGCACCATCGCGGAGTTCGAAGGGAAGACGTTGATCCAAGGCGAGCCGGACGGATCGTCGTTTCCGTCGGGCGGTATTCGGCAGACGTTCGAGGCGCGCGGCTACACCATCTGGGACGTGACCAGCCCTGCGTATATTCTCGAGAATCCCAACGGCACCACGTTGTGCATCCCGACGGCATTCGTGTCGTGGACAGGCGAAGCGCTCGACAAGAAGACGCCGGTGCTGCGTTCCATGCAGGCGTTGAACACGCAGGCGCAGCGCGTTCTGAAACTGTTTGGCACCAGTGGCGCGTTCGTATCGTCGACAGCCGGCCCCGAGCAGGAGTACTTCCTGATTGACAAGAACTTTTTCTATGCGCGTCCGGACTTGATCAACGCGGGCCGCACGCTCTTTGGCGCAGCGCCGCCCAAGGGACAGGAGTTCGAGGACCACTACTTCGGCGCGATCCCCGAGCGTGTGCTCGCGTGCATGTTCGAAGTCGAGCGCGAGTGCTTCAAGCTCGGCATTCCCGTGAAGACGCGCCATAACGAGGTAGCGCCCGCGCAATACGAACTCGCGCCGGTATTCGAGTTCGCAAACCTCGCGACCGATCACCAGCAACTCATCATGGTCACGCTCAAGCGCGTTGCCGAGAAATACGGCATGGTGTGCCTGCTGCACGAGAAACCGTTCGTCGGCGTCAATGGCTCCGGAAAGCATCTTAATTACTCGATGGGGTCGTCTATCGCGGGAAATCTGTTCGACCCCGGCGATACGCCCGCGGAAAACGCGCAGTTCCTCGTTTTCTGCATGGCGATGATCCGCGCAACGTACAAGTGGTCGAAATTGCTGCGGTCCGTCGTGGCCACCGCATCGAACGATCACCGGCTCGGCGCGAACGAAACGCCGCCGGCGATTATCTCCGTGTTTCTCGGCGCCGAGTTGACCGAGATTGTCGAATCGATCGCCGAAGGCAAGCCGGTTAAGTCGAAGAAGGACGTGTTGCACGTCGGCGTCGACGTCTTACCGCCGATTCCACGTCACTCCGGCGACCGCAACCGCACCAGCCCGATGGCGTTCACTGGCAACCGGTTCGAGTTTCGCGCGGTCGGGTCGAGCCAATCCATCGCGGGTCCGCTGGTTGCCCTCAACACAATCATGGCCGAATCGCTCGATTACTGCGCCGGCTTCCTCGAGAGCGCGGACACGAGCACACAGGCGAAGCTTGGCAAGACCGTCGAAGAACTCGTGAAAACGGTCTATGCGGAGTGCAAGGCGGTCGTCTTCAACGGCGATGGCTATTCCGATGCGTGGCACAAGGAAGCGGGCAAGCGCGGCCTGCCCAACATGAAGACCACGCCCGATGCGCTGCCGGTGATCAAGTCAGACGAGGTGATCGCATTGTTCGAAAAATACAAGGTGCTGTCGCGCCGGGAAACGGAGAGCCGTTACGAAGTCTATGCCGAGCAGTACGTAAAGACGATCAAGGTCGAAGCGAACCTGATGCTCGAGATCGCGAAGACAATCATCTTCCCCGCGGCGATTCGTTACCAGGGCGAACTGGCGATCAGCCTCGCAAACCTGAAGGCCGTTGGCATCGAGACGGACGCCGACACGCTGAAGTACATCACGAAGTTGATCGCCGATCTGCAGGCTGCGATCAAGAAGTTGGCCGAGGTGAAAGCCGGTGTGCCCGGCGAAGCGCACGACGCCTGTGACTACTGCCGCGACACTATCGTCCCCGCGATGCAGGCCATGCGCGCCATCGTCGACGAACTCGAAGGCCTTGTTGCCGACGACCTCTGGCCCCTGCCGACGTACCAGGAGATGCTGTTCATTAAGTAGCGCACGCTCCCGTCTGCGCTCGATGTGTCGACCTTAGAGCGTTTCAAGGTCGGCTGCACCGCGTGCTCGTGCTCAAACTTGAATTGCTCTAGACGTGGGAGGGGGCCCGAACGCCCCCTCCCGCAATACGGCAAGCTCTCCGCGCCAGCTTCCGCTATAGAATCTAATCGCATCCGCCCCGCCCACGCCGATCGTTTGGTTCCCTCTGGTTTATTGGTGCCCTTCAGCCACATCAAGGGATAAAGTTCATCCCCGGTTTCAGCGATGCGATCCATTCCGCCAGCAACTGCGCGCAATGCTCGGCGTCTTTCAGAGACACCATTTCCACGGGCGAATGCATGTATCGGTTCGGTACGTGGATCAGGCCCGTCGCCACGCCACCGCGGCTGAGCTGCATCGCATTCGCGTCCGTGCCGGTGCCCCGCGGGGCGCCTTCAACTTGATACGGAATCTTTTTCTTCTTCGCTACGTCAATTAGCCCGCGCCACACGACGGGGTTAATGTTCGGTCCCCGCGTGATGATTGGGCCTTCATCGAGCTTGAAGGCGCCGTACCGCTTGTTGTCGCAATTGGGGTGGTCCGTTGCGTGGCCCACGTCCACCGCGATGCCCACGTCCGGCTCGCATCCGTAGCTGCTCGTTGTCGCGCCGCGCAATCCGATCTCCTCCTGTACGGTAGTCACGCAATACACCGCGCAATCGATTTTCCGGCCGTGCAAGAGACGTACCGCTTCCAGACAAATGAACGCGCCGATGCGATCGTCCAACGCGCGCGCGGCGATTCGCCCATTCATCAGTTCGAGGTATCCCGCGTCAATCGTAGCGGTATCCCCGATATCCACGTGCTTCTTCGCTTCCTTCTTGTCCCGCGCGCCAATATCGATCCAGAGATCGTGCAGTTTCATCGGCTTGCCGCGGTCCTCTGCGTCGGTGAGGTGAATCGCGCGCCGGCCTATCACGCCCGAAATGCTCTTCTTTTCGCTGTGCACGTGGACACGCTGCCCGTCGAGGACGGACGGATCGATCCCACCGATCGCCTGGAAGCCGAGGAACCCTTTGTCGTCGATATGATGAATCATCAACGCAATTTCGTCGACGTGCCCGGCAAGCATCACGCGAAGTTTCCCTCTTGGGTTCACAACGTGGTACTGGTTGCCGTGAACGTCCTTATAGATTTTGTCGGCGAACGGCTTCGCATACGCCTTGCACACCTCCTGTATTTTTTCCTCATGGCCGGAGGGGCTCGGTGTGGATAACAACTTTTTCAAGAATGCCAACGATTGCGCGCGCATCTGCGATTTCTCCTCCAATGAATTGCCGGCGAGCGCACAGTGTGCAACATGGGATAGAAAATTGCGAGTAATTGGAAACGGATTGGTGTAGAATTACGACAACAGTTGCGCGGGGGGAAGCCATGAAGTCAGCGGCGCGGGTCCGATCCCAAATCGACGTAAACGCATTGTGGCAATTCGAGCGCGAGATGACGGCGCTCGGGTTTGCACGAATCGCCGGTGTGGACGAGGCGGGGCGCGGGCCGCTCGCGGGGCCGATCGTCGCGGCGGCTGTGGTGCTCGCGCACCCCGTTGAAGGCCTAAACGACTCGAAGCTTTTGACCGAACCGCAGCGCGTAGCGCTCTATGCGCAGCTTACCGAAGGCGCGCACACAATCGGTTGCGCAATCATTTCGTCGGAGCAAATCGACGAGCGCGGCATCCAACAAGCCAACTACGGCGCCATGACCGACGCCGTGTTGCAGATATCACCGTTGCCCGACTATCTGCTTGTTGACGGATTCAAGATTCCCGGGTGCGCTGTGCCGCATTTGCGTATCGTCAAAGGCGACCGCCGCTCGCAGTCCATCGCCGCCGCAAGCATCATTGCGAAGGTCACACGCGATCGCCTCATGCTGGCGTTCGAGGAGCAGTTCCCCGGCTACGGCTTCGCCAAACATAAAGGCTACGGCACGGCGGAGCATCTCGACGCGATCCGCCGTCTCGGCCCAAGCCCGATCCATCGCCGCAGTTTCGCGCCGTTTTCCGTCCAACTAGACACCGCCCCCCTGTTTTAGTCACTATACGTGCGACGGCGGAGTACTTCCCTCCCCACATGCATGGCCAAACCACCGGTCACCAAGCCGGCCGAGACGATACAGTACGAATGCTATTCTCCACCGCTGCCACGCGTCATAGAGGACGACTCACCATGGGCGCACTGCTCGTTGCGATTACGGTACTCACCGGTTGTGTCACGGGGGCCGGCGTCGACGTGCAGCGGCCCGCCTCGGAAGGCGAGGCCGACGCGTACACACATTTTCTGGCGGGCGTAATTCTCGAACGCCAGGGTAAAGCGGAAGCAGCCATTGACGAGTACCAAAAGGCCGCCGATCTCATGCCCGAATCGTACGAGCTGAACTGGCGGCTGCTGCGCACCTATATCGATTCGAACGAGTACGCAAAGGCACAGAAGACCTGCGACCGCCTGCTGAAGGCCGACGACGACAACGTGCGCCTGTGGATTGTCATGGGAACGATCCAGCAGGAACTCGGGAATCAGGAGGCCGCTTCGGAAGCGTTCGAACGCGCGCTCGCGCTGAATCCGCAGAACGAGGAAGAGTTTGGCTGGCTGATCGACGCCGGCGATCGCTCGATGGATTGGGTCACCTCGATTCAGGTCCTCGAGAAACTCGTAGAACTTACGCCCGATAAGGCCGAATGGCAGGCGGCCCTCGGCATGCATCTGAGCCGTATCAATGACGGCGACGGCGCGCGCAAGGCATTCGAGCGGGCGCTGCAACTTAAGCCCGAGATGAACGAGATACGCCTTCAACTTGGTCTGGCGTGCCTTCAATTGGATGCCGACGAGGCCGCGGTGGCCAACCTGCGCGCCTACCTTGCCGCTACACCGGAAAGCGCGCGAGCCGGCGAATTGCTCGCCGGCGCGTTGTGCCGCACCGGCAATTACACGGAGGCCGTCGCCGAACTGGCCAAGTTCGAAGAAGCGCGCAAGCAAGATGCCGGCCTAAACCTCGAATACGTCTACGCGCTTCTCCGCGCGGGTCAGGCGCGCACCGCCGCCGACCTCACCGCGCCGGAGGGTACTCCCATTCTCAGCACGCTGTTCAAGGCGGTCGCACGCAAGCATGCCGGCGACCCGTATCGGCCCCTGCTCGACACGCTTGACGAAGTCGAAGGCGATATCGACGAGGAATGCAGCGGCCTGCTCGGGACGCTGTTGTTTTTCTTCGGAGAAAAGGACGCGGGCGAATACATCATCTCGGAAATGCAGGCCCTGCGCTCGGAGGGGGTCGCCTCCATGCGCGTGGACATCGTCCTGGCCCGCGCACTCATGGCGCTCGAGCGGTACGCCGAAGCGGAAGAGATTCTCGCGAAAGTCTCCGAAGCCCACCCGGACGAAAAGTATCCGCACCTGTACCTGTCTACGGTGTACGACGAGTTGGACCGGTTTCGCGACGCGGAGCGTCACCTGCGGCGTTGCCTCGAACTTAATCCGGAAGATGCCGAGGCGATGAATAACCTCGCGTACTTGTACGCAGAGAAGGACACGCGTCTTGACGAAGCCGAAAAACTCCTCAAACGCGCGCTCGAGATAACGCCCAACAGCGGCTACTACCTCGACAGCCTCGGCTGGGTCTACTACCGCCGCGGCGACGCCGACAAGGCCATCGAATACATCCGCCGCGCCATTGTCGCGATGGACCACGACGACGCCATCCTTCGCGATCACCTTGGCGACGCGTATCTGCTGAAGGGCGATAAACGCCGCGCCGTCGCCGAATGGCGCCGGGCCCGCCGCCTCGATCCCAAGCTCGAAGGCGTGCAGGAGAAGCTCGACAAGCACGAGAAAAAGCTGGACAAGGTGAGCTAAGTTCCGCGCGCGAACTGCGGGTTGACTGCCTTGGCAGCGTTCCGTACCATTCCATGCTTCCAGGTATTCATACTCATTCCACCGGCTTGCCGGAAGGACCATCCACCCCATGGCGCGCGTAGAACTGAAGAACGTCTGCAAAACGTACCAGGGCGGCGTCCATGCCGTGAAGGACGCGACGTTTGTCATCGAGGACAAGGAATTCGTCGTGCTGGTGGGGCCGTCCGGGTGCGGTAAATCGACGACGCTGCGCATGATCGCGGGGCTCGAGGACATCTCCTCCGGCGAGATTCACATCGACGGCAAGATCGTGAACGACGTCGCGCCGAAGGACCGCGACATCGCGATGGTGTTCCAGAACTACGCACTGTATCCGCACATGACGGTGTACAAGAACATGGCGTTTGGGCTGATGCTGCGGCACTACGCGAAATCCGCGATCGAAGAGCGCGTGCGCGAGGCGGCGCGCATTTTGAGCATCGAACACCTGCTCGACCGCAAGCCGAAGGCCTTGTCCGGCGGCGAGCGCCAGCGCGTGGCGGTTGGACGTGCGATCGTGCGGCACCCCAAGGTATTCCTGTTCGACGAACCGCTGTCGAACCTCGACGCGAAGCTGCGCGTGCAGATGCGCGCGGAGATCAATAAGCTGCACAATCGCCTGCAATCGACGATGATTTACGTCACGCACGATCAGGTCGAGGCGATGACGATGGGCGACCGGATCGTGGTGATGCTCGGCGGGGTCGTGCAACAAATCGCAAGCCCCCTCGAACTGTACAACCGGCCCGTCAACAAATTCGTAGCGGGCTTCATCGGCAGCCCGCCGATGAATTTAATCGAAGGGAACATCGCCGCGGAAAACGGCACGCTCCAGTTCCGCGACGATTCGGGGGAAATTCGGCTGCACGTCGACGCGGCGCACCGGGCCGCCCTCGATTCGTATGTTGGCAAACGGGTGATCGTGGGAATTCGGCCGGAGCACTTTGGCGAGAACGCCGCTCAGTCGGCGCACGAAGGAAAGAGCATTACGACGAAGGTGGATGTGGTCGAGCCGATGGGTTCGGAAATCTACCTGTATCTGGCCGCGGGCAAACAAATTCTTACCGCGCGGGTGAACACGGAGCGCGAACCCGCCGTCGACAGCGCCTACGTGCTCGATGTGGCGATGGACAAAGCGCACTACTTCGATCCGCAATCGGAGAAGGCGCTCCGGTAGCGATTGCCCGGCGGGCGGAGACAGCCACCGGCCAAACGCGCCGGCGACAGTCCGCCGTGACGAGTTCCTTTCCAGTGTTCGTACCGAATATAATGCGCGTGTCGGCTGCACGGACTATATCGCAAGGAGATCGGGCTTGAAACGAATTGCAGTTGTCGCCATTTCATGCGTCGTTTTCGCGGGGTGCGCGACGGTGGGCGCGTCGTCGGACGGCGCGGTAATCCGCGCGAAAAACAAAGTTGCCCCCGCGCTCGTCCATATTCGCCCTGTAAAGGAAGTGTTCTCGCAGGGCAAGCGCGAGGAAGTCACCGTCATCGGCAGCGGGTTCATCGTGTCGAACGACGGCTACGTCGTCACAAACGAACACGTCGCGGGCGAAAGTACACTGGTGCGGTGCGTCTTGTATAACAAGGAAGAGTTTGACGCGGACGTCATCGGAGTGGACAAATACACGGACGTTGCCGTGTTGAAGCTGAAGAGCGACCGAAAAGATTTCGCGAAAGTCGCTCTCGCCACTTCGAAGAACCTCGAGGCCGGGCAGACCGTGCTTGCACTCGGAAGCCCGCAGGGCCTCGCGCGCTCGGTGTCAATGGGCATCATCAGCGTAACGGACCGTTACCTCGGCGGGCGCGACGAATCGATCGCCCCGTATAACAATTGGATTCAGACCGACGCGGCGATTAACCCCGGAAACAGCGGAGGTCCGCTGGTCAATCTCAAGGGACAAGTCGTCGGTGTGAACGCGCGGCGGCTCGGCGGCGCGGACAACGTAGGCTTCGCCATTCCCATCGACATCGCAAAACAGGTAATGGACCAAATCATCGCTAACGGGCAGGTGACGCGGTCGGACATCGGCGTGACCTTCCAGGAAACGATGAGCAAGACGGACGACCCGAAACAGCAGGGCGTCGTCATTGCGGACGTCGATCCGCTTTCATCCGGCGCGGAAGCGGGGCTCACCCCGGGAGATGTGATGCTGTCGGTCGATGGTGCGCCAACCAACGCCCGGTTCGAGGAGGACTTGCCTGCGGTTCGAAAGCTCATCGCCGATTTGCCCATCGATACGCAGGTGGCGGTCAAGGTCCAGCGCGGCGACGAACAAAAGGACATTGCGGTCACCACGCAGGCGCTGAGCGACCTGCGCGGTAAAGAAATCGAGTTCGCCGAGTGGGGCTTCACCGCGTCACAACTTACGCCGGCCATCGTGCGGAGAGCGCAACTCTCGTCGAGTAGAGGCGTCCTGATTTCGGGCGTCCAGGTCGGTTCTGTCGCGGGGAACGCGGGATTGCAGCAGGGCGACATCGCGCTGAAATTCGACGGCGCCGACATCGAAAACCTCGACGCGTTCGCTGCAAACGTGAAAGAGCGGATCGCGTCAAAGACGAAGCTCGTGCTGCTTCAGGTGAAGCGCGGCGCGCTGACGCGATTTGTGATTGTGAAACAGGGCGAGCCCGGGCCGGCCACGACCGAACAGCCCGCCAACGGAGAGAATGGAAATGAGTAGTCGATTGTCCGCCGCCGTTCTGGCGCTGTGCGCCGCGGCGCCCGCGATTGCCCAGGAATTCACTGCGAAGCAACTGCAATCGTTCTACGACAAGGTGTCGCCGGCGGTGTGCATCGTGAACTATTCGTCGAACGTGACGAACCCGAACACGGGCGAGATCAGCAAACGCAACACGCGCGCGCTGGGCCTCATCGTAAGCCCGAAGGGCCTCGTGATGGCGCACGGCCACATGCAAATAGAAAACTCGGAACCGTTCAGCATCAAGATTTCCGTGGGGCAAGGCGATAACGAGAAGGATTACGACGGCAAACTGCTGACCAAGCCGGACGACGTGAACATCTGCCTGATCGAGATCGTCAACGATCAGGATGTGTCGTTTCCGCACGTCGATTTTACGCCTGGCCCGCTGAACCTGGGCGATCCCGTGGCGCTAATCGGCCTGATGGGCGACACGCTGGACTTCAACCGGGCCATCGTCGTGCGCCGGATTGGGTCCGTGCTGGAAAAACCGCGCAAGACTCTCTGCCTTGACGAGCGGCTGCTGTTCGGCTACGTGGGTTCGCCGGTGATGGACCTTGCCGGGCGCATCGTGGGCGTCGTCGGGTTCGACCTGTCGACGCAGGAAGGCGGCGATCTGTACGTGCGCAGCGGGCACCCCCTGGTCTATCAATCGGAACTATTCGCGAAGTACATCGCGAACCCGCCGGGCGAAAGCGCCGCAAAGAATGGAAGCGACGGCGCCTTTCTGGGCGTGTTTTCGCAGCCGTTGACGGACGATCTCGCGGAGTACTGGAAACTGCCGACCAACGGCGGAATTGTCATCAGCACGGTCATGCCGGACTCGCCGGCAAGCGCGGCCGGATTGCAGCCGGGCGACGTGATCGTGAACTTCAACAACATCCCCGTGACGTTCAAGCTCGACCGCGAAGTCGCCAACTTCACGAAACTCGTGCGCGACGCGGGGGCGGGCACGCAAGTGCCCGTCAAACTCCTGCGCGGCGGTCAGCCGGTCGAGGCGACGGTGACGCTCGTCGAGCGGCCGAAGTCCGCGCGCGACGCCGGCGAGTTCGAGGACACCATCTTCGGGTTAACGGTGCGCGAGATCACGCAGGACCTGCGCGTCGTGCTGAACCTGGGCACGGACGTGGAAGGCGTAATCGTGCGGCGCGTAAAGTCCGGGTCGTGGGCCCAACTCGGCGAGATGATGCCGGGCGTGATCATCATGAACTTTGGCGGTCACCCGGTGAAATCGATCGAGGACTTCAAGGCGGCGGTCGAGAAAGTCGCGGAAGCCAAGCCGGCCGAGTTCACGGTATTTGCGCGGGTCGGCGCACGTACCGGTTTCTTCCGCCTGCAACCGCGGTGGAACACCGGGAATTAACGATGTGGCGGGCGGCAGGCATTGTGCTGTGCGCCGCGTGCGCGGCGTGTTCGCCCCCGCCCGAGAAACCCGGTCTGTTCGAGGAAGGCGAGCGCCTGTACTTGGAAGGCAATTATTCTGCGGCGGCACAGGCGTTCAAGTCGCGCCTGCTGGAGAAGCCGGACGATGCGGGGGCGCATTTTTACCTTGGCACGTGCTATCTCTACGACAAGAAGAACAACTGGCTGGGCATCGCGCAGGGCGAACTCGAAACCGCGCTGTCCCTGTTTGAGCGCCAGGGCAAAGTCAGCCCCGTGCCGCGGTTTGACGCCGAGTATTTCGAAATCATTTGCCACGTAAACAAGGCGAAGATTTATCTGCTGCTCGTGTCACTGCTGATTGACAATTCCATTCGCTACCGCGATTTCCGCGGCGGTTCGCTTGTACCCGCAATCATCGAGAAATGCGAAGAGGAGGCGCGGCGGGCCGAGCGCGTGTCTGCCACGCATCCTGACGTCGTCTGGCTTAGACAGGAATTGAAGAAACTCACCGACGAATTCGGCCCGATGCTGCGACCGCGCGCGACGCCGGTGCCACAATTCTCGGCGTGACGCGCATCATTTCAGACTTTCTGCCCATTGCGGCGCTGATTCGCCGCGAACTGATTTCCAGTCTGCGCCAGGCGCGCTATTTCTATGCCGTGCTGGTCGCGGTCGCGGCAGCCGCGATTGTCGTGTTCACGATGTGGCCGCCGGACCGGCCCATGCCGTGGCAGATGCGCAGCGCGTCGGAGAGCTTGTTCATCCTGCTTGGCGTGACGCTGGGACTGGGCGCGGCGGTGACCGTGCCCGCGCTCGCGGGAAGCAGCATCGTGTCCGAGCGCGAAGAGGAAACGTTCGAACTGCTCGCGATGACAACGGCGCGCCCGTGGCACGTGCTGCTCGCGAAGCTCGTCAACTCGGCCGGCCACTACCTGTTGCTGGTCGTGGCGCTCGCGCCGTTCGCCGCGTGCGCGTTCTTCCTGGTGGGCATGAACACCGAGGTGCTCTGGCGCACGCTGCTTATCGTTTCCACCACCGCCTTGGTATGCGCGGCCGCGGGCGTGCTTTGCTCAGCCAAATTGAAGAAATCCATGGCGGCCGTCGGCGTTAGTTATCTCGCGATGCTCTTCATACTTGGCCTGCCGGTGCTGTTGTTCCTTATCGTGCTTGAACTGCTGGGCGTTTCGATTGCCGATGACTTCTTCGACGGCGTCGGCATGTACACCATGCCGATCATCTCGTTTGTCGTGGCAATGGGCGGTGGACCGGGCAAGAGTTCGGCGACGAGTAGTGTTGTTGTTTGCAGCTTCTTCAACGTTTTTGTTGCCTTCGTGCTGCTCGTTGTCGCGCATGCGGCGGTCTACCGCAATTGGGGTATGTCCGTCGACACCGCGCCCGGGGAACGGACCTCCCCACAGGAGAGGGCGCGGGGCTACCTGCCTGCCCGGCGATTTGGGATAAATCTCAATCCGCTCTTTCTGCGCGAGCGGTGGTACGAGTATCCTCTGCGCGGATGGATGGGCGTGCTGCAGTTCTGGACCCCGCTTGGGCTGGCGTTTAGCGCGACCAGTCTAATCGTGCTGGTCCGCGTCGTCGAAGGCAAAAACGATGCAGAGGCCGCGCTCGTCGGTTGGCAATTCCTCGAAGGGATGCTTCTGCCACTGCTCATGGCGGCGCTGACAGCGAACATGTTCACGAAAGAGCACGAGCGTCAAAACTTAGATGCGTTGCGCATGACGCTCATGCGCCCGCTCGAATTGCTGTCGGGAAAGCTCATGGCGTCGTTGCGCGTCGCGGCGCTGCTGCTGGCGGGCGCTGCGGTTGGCTCCATACCGCTATTCTTGTTTGCATTGGTCTCCGCATTGGTCCCAGGCGGCTGGAATACGTTGTCTGTCGGGGAACATGTCGCGCTTGCGTTTATCATGTTCGTAGAGTGTCTTGCGGTGACGTGGATCGTGACCGCATTTTGCTCGCTCGTGGCGCGGCGCATGTCGTCCGCACTGGTAATGTCTTACGTACTGGGCGCATTCATGCTCGGCGGGATTGCGATACTGGTGATCGTCGTGGGCGAGGGACTGCGCCTGTACGATGTCGACAATTGGGTCGGGATGTTTTCCCCGTACTTCGCGTACGGCCTAATCTTTGACTCGCCAACGAACATGGACTCCCGCCTGGGCTGGACGATGTCGCACGTCTTGATTGCTGCGACGATTCTCATCTTCCTGGCCATCAACGCCCGCATATTTACTTCTCGCCACATGCAGGACAAATAGCGTCAGAGCCCGCGCGGTGCGGCGCTCGCCGCCGTGCCGGGTGGCGGCTGTGAGTCCGTTGCGCCGCGGAACAATAGTCGTTCGAACAGCGGCAAACGCCGGGCGTTTCGCGCCATCTTTCTCGCATTGCGCATGACCTCGTGCGGGTCCATAAGATAGTTGTCAAGCGGTTTACGACCGAGCTTGAGCATGACTTGGCCAATGGGGCGTTTGAGCTTGGGTTGGATAAGAATGCTCTCCACGAGCGCCTCGGCGCCCAGCGTGAGCAAGGGCCCGGCGCCATAGCGCGGTTGGCCGATCCCCACGACATATAGGTTCTTATGCCGCTGCGGAAAGATGCCGTTGACGAGGTCCGGGTATCCGTCTTTCCACGTCACGACTTCCGGCGCGAGGAACGGAATGCTCACGTGAAATCCCGTCGCGTAGACGAGCAGGTCCACCTCGATCTTCGTTCCGTCGACAAATTCGACGGTCTTGCCGTCCAGGCGCTTCACGTCCGGGTGTGGCGTGATGCGGCCATGCTTCAGGTAGTACAACAACTGAGAGTTGATAGTCGGGTGACGCGAAAACACCGGATAGTCCGGCTCCTGCAAACCGTAGCGAGACATTTTGCCGACGAAGATGCGCAGAAGGGTCCTCATGACAACCCCCTGCATCCATCCGCGCATCCAGGGGCGCAGAAATTCGATCGACGGTATGCCGGCGATCGTTTGCGGCATAATCCATATGCCGCACCGCATGCTGATGTGCGAGTCCTCGCCGAACCGCGCCGTTTCCACGGCGATGTCGCATCCGGAATTCCCGCCGCCGACTACAAGTACGCGCTTGCCCTTTAGGATCGCCGGTGACTTGTATTGCTTCGAGTGAATCGCCTCGCCGGTGAATTCGCCGGCATACTCCGGATACCGGCAGTCCCAGTGATGACCATTGCAGATGACCACGCCGCCGTAGATGCGCGCTTCGCCGGACGCGAGCGTCACCTCCCACGTGTCGTTGTCGGCTGGCGCGATCCACGTGACTTCGGTGTTGAATTCTATCGTGTCGCGCAGACCGAAACGGTCTGCGTAAGCGTTAAGATAAGCGAGCATTTGCGCCGCGCTGGGGAAGTCAGGCCAATCGGTTGGCATGGGAAAGTCGCCGTATTGCGTGGTCCTGCGCGACGAGATGATATGGACGGTCTCGTATACGCCATGGTACCAATTCCCGCCAAGCCTGTCGTCCGCTTCGAGTTGGTCGTACGCAATCCCGCGGCGTTTAAGCGCCGCAGCGACGGCAAGCCCGGTGAACCCGGCGCCGATGACGCAGTGCCGGTCCGATCGATCGACCGAATTCGACATCGCGATTTCCCCTACTTCTCGATCATCTTGGTCGTCCAGCGCCAGACCGCGCGGTTGCCGGCCGGCCAGATGCGGTTCAGCCAATAGCCGAGCCACGACTCGGGCGAAACGGGCACGATGGCAGTATTCCGTTTGATCGCCTTCACGATCGCGCGCGCAACCTTTTCGGGCCCATAATTGCGCCTGTTGTAGAAAGCCATAACTTTGCTGCGCAGGCGGTCGGCATCGTCGTGGCCGGTGATGCGTGCCGCTTTCGTAATGTTGGTTTTGATGATGCCGGGGCAAATCACGGAGACACCAATGTTGTGATCCCGGAGGTCGCTTCGCATGCACATCGACAATCCGAACACCCCGAATTTTGCGGTCGAGTAGCCCACAATATCGGGGGTCGGATTGAAGCCGAGCATGCTCGATACGTTGACAATGTGCCCGCCCGAACCGCGCGCGGCCATCTTTGGCGTGAAGAGGTGGCAGCCATGGATCACACCCCATAGATTGATGCCGACAATCCACTGCCAATCCTCGTACGAGGTCGAGAGGATCGTGCCGACGAGCCCCACGCCGGCGTTGTTCACGAGGATGTCCACTGCGGGCACAAGGGCGTGGACCTTGTCCGCGAACGCGCGCATCTCGTCAATCGACGACACATCCACGCGCTCGGCCAGCAAACATTTCGAGAGCGCATCGATCTCGCGCCGGACGGGGTCGAGCGAATCCGCGTTGATGTCGCAGACGATCAGCCGTGCGCCTTCACGTGCCAGTGCCAAAGCCGTCTCGCGGCCAATGCCGCTGCCCGCGCCCGTCACCAGCGCGACTTTCCCGGAAACGTCGCGCATGTCCCCTCCCGTCCACCACGGGTAGCGTATTGCTGCCGGTGAGCTGGTGTCAACGGCAATCGGGTGTCGAAAACGTTGCGCTTGGCGTTTTGACACTGCGATTGCGCGAACACGCTCGATTTGACGAAAGGGTATCTATCCGATCCGTTGGCCATCGGAAACCCGATTTCCGCGTATGTGCATTTGATACATTTCCCCCGGCTGTGATACCGTTTTCTGACTCTGCGCGTGGCAGGGGGCTTTTGACTGCCAGAAGCCCCAACGAGCTCCCCCGTTTCGGTAACTCATGGCGAAACCGCAAATCCTTGTCACCAATGACGATGGAATACAAGCGCCCGGTTTGGCGATCCTCGCGGAAGCGCTGGAGCCGTTGGGCGACGTTTGGGTGTATGCGCCGGACCGGCAGCAGAGCGCGGTCGGTCACGGGGTATCGCTTCACCGGCCGCTCCGCGTAACGCCGTTCAAACCGCGCTGGTTCATGGTGGACGGCACGCCGACGGACTGCGTGATGCTGGCAGTTCGCGACCTGCTCGAGGCGCGGCCGGACATCGTCGTCTCCGGCGTGAACCCCGGTGCGAACCTGGGCGATGACGTAACCTACTCGGGCACGGTCGCCGGCGCGTACGAAGGAATGCTGCTGGGCATCCACGCGGTCGCGGTCTCCGACGTGGCGTACGAACCGATGCACATGGAAACGTCCGGTGCCATCGCGCGCCAGATAGCCGAGAAGGTGTTGGCGACCGGCTTGCCGCCGGACACGATGCTGAACGTAAACGTGCCGGATGTGCCGGTCGACCAACTGCGCGGCGTGCGCGTAACGCGCATGGGCCGGCGGCATTACGAGGACGAGATCGTCCGGCGCGAAGACCCGCGCGGGCGCTTGTACTACTGGATCGGCGGGAACGCGCCGAGCCATATCGTCGAGCCGGGGACGGATTTCGACGCGATTGAGCAATGCTGCGTCAGCGTGACGCCGCTGCACCGTGACGTGACGAACCACGCGGCGCTCGAAGCGATGCGGGGAGCGTACGAGAAGTAATTCGATGCGGCACTGACCGCATTGACTATAGATGACACGACGCCGATGCGAATGGACAAAAGGAGCGATCGAACATGTGCGGAATCGTAGGGTACATCGGAAAGAAGAACGCCGTTGACATCATCATGTCGGGCCTGCACCGGCTCGAATACCGCGGGTACGACTCCGCGGGTGTCGCGGTCATTCGCAACGGGTCGCTCGATTGCGTCAAGAGCGTCGGCAAGCTCGTAAAGATGGATGACAAACTGAAGCAGAATCCCCTCGACGCGCCGCTGGGCATCGGCCACACGCGCTGGGCCACGCACGGCGTGCCGAGCGAAGTGAACTCGCACCCCCACTTCGACAACGACTTGGAGATCGCCGTCGTCCATAACGGCATCATCGAGAACTACCAGGAACTGCGCGAGGAACTGAAGAAGGGCGGCGCGAATTTCCGCAGCCAGACGGACACGGAGACCATCGCGCACCTCGTGCGGAAATACTACCAGGGCGATCTGTTCGCGGCGGTCAAGCGCGCGCTGCAGGACGTCGAGGGGGCATACGCCATCGGCGTCGTGTGCAAGAAGAACCCGGACGTGATGGTCGCCGCGCGTCATGGCAGTCCGTTGATCGTCGGTCTTGGCGATGGCGAGGCGTTTATCGCCTCGGACGTTCCGGCCATCATGAAGTACACGCGGAAAGTGCTGTACATCGACAACGGGCAAGTCTGCGAAATACGCCGCGACGGATACAAGATCGAGGACCTGAAAGGCAATCCCGTCAACCTGGAAGTGAAGACGGTCGACTGGGACGATAGCGCCGCGGAGAAGGAAGGGTATCCGCACTTCATGCTGAAGGAGATCAACCAGCAGCCGGACGTGATCAAGAACACCTTGCGCGGCCGCGTGACCGAAGGGTCGGACACCGTGCAGTTGCCCGACATGCAGGTGACGGAACAGGAACTGAAAGACCTCAAAAAGATCGTCATCGTGTCGTGCGGCACGGCGTGGCACGCGGGGCTGGTCGGCAAGTATCTGCTCGAGAAGTTTGCGCAGGTGCCGGTCGAAGTCGATATCGCGTCCGAGTACCGCTACCGCGATCCGATCGTGCACCCAAATACGATGGTGATCCCGGTGACGCAGTCCGGCGAGACCGCCGACACGCTCGAAGCGATTCGCATCGCGAAGAAGAAGGGCGCGAAAGTCGTTTCGATTGTAAACGTGGTGGGATCGAGCATCGCGCGCGAGTCGCACGGCGTCATCTACACGCAAGCCGGACCGGAGATTGGCGTGGCGTCGACGAAAGCGTACACCTCGCAGATCACGGCGTTTGCACTGTTTACCATTTGGCTCGGCGAGACGCGCGGCGTACTCACCAAGGCGCAGGGCCGCGAGATGATTGCGCATCTGCGCGCGATTCCGGACAAAATCCAGTGGTGCCTCGACCATCAGGAAGATGTCATCCGCTGCTCGAAGGACCCGAAGTATCTGAACGCGCAGAGCGCGCTGTACCTCGGGCGCAGCTACAACTTCCCGAGCGCGCTCGAAGGCGCTTTGAAACTGAAGGAAATCAGCTACATCCATGCGGAAGGTTATGGCGCGGGTGAAATGAAGCACGGCCCCATCGCGCTGGTCACCAACGAACTGCCGGTTGTCTGCGTCGCGACGAAGGGCGACGTGTACGACAAGATGGTCTCGAACATCCAGGAAATCCGCGCGCGCAGCGGGATTGTCCTTTCCGTCGCAACGGAAGGCGATGAAGCAATCAAATCGCACAGCGCCGACGTGCTGTACGTGCCGGATTGCTACGAGCCGTTCAGCCCGATCGTGGTCGCCGTGCCGTTGCAGTTGCTCGCGTACTACATCGCCACGAACCGCGGCTGCGACGTCGACCAGCCGAGGAACTTGGCGAAGAGCGTGACGGTGGAGTAACCTTCTACTCGCCCCATTCGAAGCGGCGGGTGCTGCGAAGCGCCCGCCGCTTTAGTTTTGCATGGATTTGACAAGTGACAAGCGACACGTTACACTATGACGTTGTGATTCGACATATTCGCAATAAGGCGCTGCGGGCGATATGGGAAAACAAATCCCATCGAGGTATTCCTTCCGAGCATTCCGAGAAAATCACCCGTATTCTGGATGCGCTTAATTTGGCATCGAAACCAGAAGATTTGAATTTTCCGGGCTGGCGCCTACATCCGCTTAAGGGCGATATGGTTGGATTTTGGTCTGTAACCGTTCGCGCAAACTGGCGCATCGTATTCAGGTTTGTGGAAGGCGATGTGACGGACATCGACTATTTGGATTACCATTGAAAGGACTTGCCATGAGCAAAAAGCGCCCGACTCACCCGGGCAAGTATGTTCGCCACGATTGCATCGAACCGCTGGGCCTGACGATAACGGCCGCCGCGAAGGCCCTTGGAGTAACGAGGCAAACGCTTACCAGTCTTGTAAACTGCAAGAGTGGCGTGTCGCCCGAGATGGCCGTGCGGCTTGAAAAGGTGTTCGGGAGCACGGCGGAAATGTGGCTGCGGCTGCAGACCGCATACGATCTTGCGCAAGTGATGAAACGCGCGTCCAAGATCAAGGTTAAGCGGCTCTATCCGGTCCGTGCACCGCAATCTCGCGTGGCGTAAGGCGCACCCAATCCAAACCCTCACAGAGTGTCTTTGTGCACTTCTGCGGTGTGCGCCTCGGGCGACCAGCCGTTAGCGGCATTGGGCGCGCGATCATTCCAGTTCTCGTGGCACCAACGAATGATCGGCACGCTGACGATCGCGAAGGGCAAGATCGCGAGTTCGATCCACCACATTGACATCGTGGTCACGGCGCCACTGAGGTGTGCGCCTCCTGCGACTCCGTCGAGCAGGGTAAAGATTACAAACCCGTAAACGACGAGGATGGGACGACTCCTTGCAGCGCCAAGCAAGATGAGCGCGCGCGTGGACACGTGACAGAGAATCGCAATGGTGCGTTCGGCGGGACCGAGCAGAAAGAACAGCGGCGTCGTCGCGGCTACTTTTTGAATCTGCTCGACAATGATTTCCGTGCCGGGCACACCGGCGATTGCGGCGCCTGCATTCGCCACGCCCGATAGCCCCAACAGCAGCGCTTCAAACGCGCCCGCGCCGACACCGATGGCGATTCCGCGCGTGGCATCTTGCGCCAGTTGTCTCCACACGAGCACTGCCGCGAGCGTGATGCCCATTTCAAAAATGCTGGACTCTATTCCGAGGTAGAGGCTCCCAAGGATGAGGTACGTGAATTGTCCGGTCCCCCCTTTAAGCGGCGGGAGGACGAACGGGTTCGCAATGAGCGCACAAACGACCTTCAAAACGACTGCGACGAACCAAATTCCCGCGCCGACCCAGTACCAGCGAAACTGTGGCCGGACCAAATACGAACAGATCGCCACCGACGACATCGCGACCAACATCATTCCGATGCCGGAGAAGAGCAAGAAATACAGATTTGCCGCGCCCATAAAACACTTCCCCCGATGGCCGACGCGCCGACGCTTGACTACGAGTATAGCGCGGATGGGATTATTCGTCGATCTTCAGGCGTCCCCATTTCTCGTAGCGTTCGTGTTCCTTCACCATCACCCACGCTGTAAAGGGCATTCCGACGACAAATGAAAAGACTACCGCGGGGATGAGGATTCGAGCGACGCTTCCGAGTGCGTACAGAGTAACGGCGGCGACACGTGGCGGCGCGGTGAGATACTCGACGAAGAGCCCGCCGAAAACAATAATCAGTAACTGCACTCCGATGAATGCATTCAACGAAATGACACGGAGAAACAATCCCGCCGAGTGCATCTTGGACAGATTACGCCGCAATCCGGTCACTTCGACCAGCACGTGTGCGATGAATGCACCCAGGCCAATCAAACATGGCATCAAGAGCAGGCTGGAGCACTGCGTGGGTAGGTCGTGCCATTCGTGTTCACCGGCGAAACCCGAGACCAACGCGGGGCCGTGATCAATGACGAAGAGTAACGCAATTAGCAAGACCGCAAACATCGTCATACATATAGTGCGTACGAGGACAAAATGTATGGCGCTTTCGTCGTGCGAACGATCGAACCAGGAGTCAAGTGTCGCAAACGGCAGCTTCACGAACAACATCCGTTCCAGGAACGGAACGGTCGCCTGCAGATCGTTGCGCAATGCCTCTGGATCGCCCAGTTGGGTCATTGCGAAGTCTTGTGCCTGCTGCTGCGTTGTCCCACGTGCCATGTCGTCTTCGCAGCGCCGTTCCAGATGCGCCAACAATTCCTCGCGCATTTTGTTCTTGCGCCGGCCGCCTGCTCGGATCGGTCGCACGATGCGCTCAATGTGTATTCGCAGCGCTTCCATGGTTAGGCCTCCACAATGCGATCCATAACGGACACGAAATTCCGCCAGGACTTTCTGCCGCGGTCGAGTTCGGCTATGCCTTTCTTCGTCAGACGGTAAATGCGGCGGCGTGGACCGCGGCGGGTTTCCTTCGCCGATTCCCAGCGGGCGGAGATGTGGCCAGATTGTTCCAGGCGGTATAACGCGGGATACAACGTGCCTTCCTTCAATTCGAGGGCTCCAGAACCGGCGTCCTCGATACGGCGCAGGACCTCGTATCCATGCGCTTCGCCCCGCGCGAGAACGGAAAGAATGAGCGTCGCGAGGTGGCCGCGCAGTTCGTCTCCGGATATCTTCGGCATGAATACTATTTAGACAGACTAAATAGTATTTGTCAAGAGGGCATTTGGTATGGTGGCGGCAGAGCGAGGGGAGCCATAGGAGGTATGGGAATGATGGGACACATGGGAGGCGGGACGTCTGTGTGCGGGACAGTGTCTGCACTACGTCGGAGCGTGTGCGCATGGGTTCCGATCACGATGACCATTTTAGCGGTTTCAATGGCGTTTGCGGACGCGCCTACACAACGCGAGGTGCTGAGCGGGATCACGACGGACCGGATCGTGCAGGGCGTACCGTACGATCTCGCGGGCAAGCGCGTCGTGTTTACTGATTGGTACTGCATCCAGCCGGGAGATTTGGATTGGCGCGACGCTTCCGGCAAGAGCGTGTACGTGCACGGCGATTCGGACCTGTACGAAGCCGAGCACGTGGGGATCAACGCGCCGCGGGGGATTCGCATCGCCGCACAGAAGCCGACAGTGAAGGGCCCGATTGATCTTCCGTATCGCACCATCATGCAGCACGACGGAAAGTACAAAGGCTGGACGTCGTCGGAGTACTGCGAGTCGACCGACGGCATGCAGTGGACCAGGACGCCGCTCGTGCTTGACACGGGCCACAAGGACGGCGTGTTTCACGTCTTCGTCGATCCGGTTGCGCCGCCGGAGGAACGCTACAAATCCGTCTGGGTGGGCCACATCACGCGGGCACAATTTGACGAATACCGCGCGAGACGGCCCGACGGGTGGGAACCGCGCGCGATATTTCTGTTGGGCGAAAAGGACGAAGTCAGTTGTATTCGCGGAAGCGTGTCGCCTGACGGAATCCTATGGACGATGCTGCCGGACCCGCTCGTTGTCGAATACAGCGATACGCACAACACGTGTTATTACGACGCCGCGCTCAAAAAGTACGTGATGTACACGCGCTACTGGTCCGTCGGACCACGGACGGACAAGCTGCCGCCGGACATTCGCGGTTCGTGGACGGGCGTTGGTCGCCGTGCCATTGGCCGGAGCGAGTCTCCGGACTTTCGCGCCTTCCCGCCTTCGACGATGATTCTCGAACCGGCGCCGGACATGCTGCCGTCGGAATCGCTCTACACAAACTGCCTCACGACCATTCCCGGCGCGCCGGATCAATATTTGATGTTTCCCACTATCTGGAATGCATCAATCGACGACACTACACGCATCGCGATGGCATCGAGCCACGACGGGGCCGTGTGGCATTGGACGCCGGGCGGGGACATTCTCGAAACCGGGCCTTTCGGCCAATGGAACGGCGGCTGCATCTGGGCGCACCCAAACCTCATCGAGCTGCCGAACGGAGATTGGGCCTTGCCCTATGTCGGGCACAACGTGCCACACAAATATCCACGTGGGAAGCGCGCCGGTGGAGGCGGCTATGCCATCTGGGAGAAAGGGCGCATGGTTGCCGTGCAGGCAGACGACTCTGGCGAGTTTACGATGATGCCGGTGATCGCGCCGGGGCGCGCGCTAAAAGTAAATGCATTAACGGATAGGGTCGGTTGGGTTAAAGTCGAAGTCGTGGGTAAGGACGGACGCCGCTTCGAGGATTGCGCGCCAATCGTCGGTGACCGGCACTGGATCCTGGTGAAATGGAACGACGCAGGCGATATGGGCGTGGACGCGGGACAGCCGGTCACATTGCGGTTTCGATTGAATCAGGCGAAGTTGTTCGGGATTGAATTCGAGTAGGGATCAATACGGCGGCGGAAGATGGGCCGATTCCCATCCTCCGCCGCGCGGTTACGCAGTACTACGTGCGTAATTCCGTTACTCGACTTCGATTGCCACGTAGCGCGAGCCGCCTTCGCCCTGCACGCGCAGCAATGTTGTGCCGTTCTTACCTTCTCCCAACGCGTCCTGGAATTGGCCCAGGTCCGCGACCGGTTTCCGGTTCACTTCCGTGATCAAATCGCCACTGCGAATACCGGCGCGCATCGCGGGCGAGCCCGGCACGACTTCGGTGACGAGCAATCCGGTCTTGCCTTCGTATCCGAACTGCTTGGCAAGATCGCCGGTCAACGGCTGTATGCCGATTCCCAGCTTGCCCTGCGACTGTTGCTTGCCGGAGGTCCGCGGCGACGCGGCGGCCATCTCTTCGCTGGTCTTTTCGCCAACCGAAACAGACTTCGTAATCCGCTCGCCGTTGCGCGCGATCGTCAGTTCGACGTTCTTGCCCTTGGGAGTCATCGCAATCTGCGTTCGGAACGCCCCGGTATCGCCCACGGCTTTACCGTTCAATTCGACGATCACGTCGTCCTGCTGCAGACCCGCCTCGGCCGCAGGCGAATCAGGCGCGACTTCCGCGACGAGGATGCCGCTGCTTTCTTTCGAGTCGAAGTACTTCGCAAGTTCCGGGGTCAGCGGCTGGATCACGATTCCGAGGAAACCGCGCGTGACCGTCCCGTTGTTCTTCAATTGGTCGGCAACGTACTTCACCATGTTGATTGGGATCGCAAAGCCAACGCCGTCGTTTCCGCCGCCGCGGCTCACAATCGCCGTGTTCATGCCGACGACCTCGCCGTGGATGTTCAACAGCGGACCGCCGGAATTTCCGGGGTTGATCGCGGCATCGGTTTGGATGAAGTCCGAGTAGAAATCGCCGTCAACGATGCGCACATCGCCGCGCCCGCGCGCACTCACGATGCCGGAAGTCACCGTGTGCGACAGACCGAACGGGCTTCCGATGGCGAGCACCCACTCACCCACGCGCAATCTGTCGCTGTCTCCCAGCTTTGCCACCGGCAGATCGCGTGCGTCAATCTTGATGAGCGCAACTTCCGTCTGCGGATCGGTACCGACAAGTTCCGCCTGGAACTCGCGGCCGTCCGTGAGCTTCACCGTCAACCGATCGGCATCGTTCGCGACGTGATTGTTTGTCAAAATGTAGCCGTCGGACGAAATGATGAAACCCGATCCTTCGCCCACGCGCATCGGCGCGTCAAACCGGTACCCGCGCGGGACCTTGAACATCGGCGGCAGCGGAAATCCAAAGAAGTTGTTCGGCTCGTCGCCGTCGTAGAAGCCGGCCGGCATCTGCGCGGGCTTCTTCTCGATCGTGATGTACACCACCGCGGGCGACGCATTGTCCACAACGTTCGCAAATGCAGTGCCGAGCGCCTCGACGGCCGCCACGGAATTCAGGTTATCGTTTGCGCTCGCCTGCGCCGGGGGCTGTTCCGCAAAGGTGTCGTTGCCCTTTGCCCTTCCGGGCATCAGAAACAACGTCGCCGCAACCGCAACAACCACGGCGCCTGCCCAAAAAAGGTTTCTCTTATCAGCCCACACACTCATACACTCTCTCCTTTCACCCGGTACGGACAAAATGTTCGGCGGGCTCTGGGCGCCGCCAGATATACCGGATCGTTTCATGCCTCTAGCAGTCGGCATGCCAATCATGCAAAAGTGCTGTAACTGATTGCGCCATTTAGCGTTGTTGGCTTGACTACAAAACAAAGTTCGCCCGGGCCATGCTCGATTTGAGGCACGGTGCTGCGGGATGGAAGAACTGCTGAAATGACGACTGTCGCCCAGCGAATATACCTTCTGCACACGAACTCGCGGTGCCGGAGGGTCGAATGACGTTTGCTGACTCGCTACGCCACGTTGGTCTGGGGATAATGGTTTGCGCCGCCGCAATCGTACCGGCGCTTACAATGGGCAGACGCGCCGCCGTCAGTCCGTTGCGCGTCGGCGATGTTGCGCCGCAACCGTGCCTATCCGACTGGTTGCAGGGAATCCCGATCGACTTCGACGCGCCGCATGGCGTTACCGTACTCGTCTTCTGGGGAACGTACTGCCCACCATGTCGCGACGCAATGCCGGTCCTGTCGCGCGCACAGGAGCGGTACGCGAAGGACGGCGTGCGCGTCGTGTGCGTGGGCCACGAATCGCGCGAGAAGACCGCCGCGTACCTCGGGCGGTTTTCGCCGCCGCTTCGGCAGTCGTTTGCCCTCGACAGCGGTTGGATTACCAGCAGGCTGTATCTCGAGGGGCTGGACGTTTTCGGTATTCCGCTCGCGGTCGTCGTCGCTCCGGACGGGACCATTGCTTGGCACGGCGACCCGCTGGACGAAGGCCTAATCGCGGCTATCCAGGGATCACTCGACAGTTCGAGCGCGCGAAAACTCCAGATTCGATTACGCTGACGTTTACGACTACGATTACAGGCGAACAGTGCGGTCAGATCGGTTCGCAATCGGAAGGGGCGGGCAATATGTCAAAATCCGGGTTCTCGTGTTGCGGAGGCAAAGAATGTTGCGGGGGCGGGACGGATTCAAGCGACGGTCTCCACCGGCGCGATTTCCTGAAGGCCGCCGCGGTCGGCGGTGTCGGCGCGGCAGCGCTGCTATCGGTCGAGCAGGCGAACGCTGCGGCGCAAGCGGTTGCGTTCGATCAGTGGAACGCTTCGCTGCTCGAACGGGGCGAAACGCGCATTTACCGCGGCGACGATCTGAAGCATATCGCAATGCCGCTGGGCGGTATCGGCGCAGGGCAAGTCTACCTGCGCGGGGATGGCACGCTTAACCCGTGGCAGAATTTCAACAACTTCAACAGCAACGCCATCGTCCCGGATTCGTTCTTCGCGGTGCGTACCAAGGACAGTCGCGGCGCCGTTCAGGCGCGCCTGCTGCAACTGGGCGATCGCGAAAACGCGAAGGGCGTGCAGGCTATCGAGTACTCGGGCGAGTATCCGTTTGCGTGGATTCGCTACAACGACGATGCGATACCCGTGCGCGTGGGCCTCGAGGCGTTCTCCCCGTACATTCCGCTAAACACAAAGGACTCCGGGCTGCCCGCGGTCCTGTTTCGGTTCACGATACACAACGACACGGACGCTCCCGTGGACACGGCGGTACTGGTGGCAATTCCGAATCTCGTGGGATGGGACGGGTATTCGCGGCCGGAGCCCGGTCCGGCAGACTCCGAATTCGGCGGAAACCGAAACGAAATGCTGCGGGCCGGCGGCGCGACGCTGCTCGATATGACCGTGTCCGAGGGCAATACGCATGAGTTGTCGGTCCCGATAAACCTGCGCACAAACGACGGCGATGTAGCGCGGCACATGCGGCACTGCACGAACGTAAAGGTGTACTACGGCCGCCCACTGCCGGCGCGCAAGGAATCGACGGAAGGCGACGTGTATTGGGTATCGGATATCAATGGGCGGCTCTCGGCGAACGAGCTTTCGGCATTGTTGGATGTTGTCGAGGCGGGAGCAACCGCCATCGTCACATGCGATGAGTTCTCTCTGATTCACGATGCGTTGAACCCGAAAAAAGCAGCCGCCAAGGCGGATATCTTCGAGAATTTTGAGACCGGCTCGTATGCGAACTGGAAGATCGAGGGCGACGCGTTCGGCGATGCGCCGGCGACAGGCACGTTTCCGGGGCAACAGAAGGTGTCCGGGTGGCAGGGTACGTATTACCTGAATTCGTGGGCGAACGGCGACGGACCCGTCGGCAAGGCAACGTCGCGCGAATTCACGATCGAAAAGCGGTTCATTCACTTCCTCGTCGGCGGCGGCGCGCACGCAAACGAGACCTGTATCAATCTCGTCGTGGACGGAAAGACAGTCGCTACGGAGGTCGGACAAAACACCGAACAGTTGCGTCCCGTCCGCTGGGACGCGTCCGAGCATCTAGGCAAAAAGGCTGTGATCGAGATCGTCGATACCAACACGGGCGGCTGGGGCCACATTCTGATCGACGACATTCAGTTCAGCGATGCGCCACGGCTGTCGCTGACCGACCCAGTGCTTGCGGAGCGATTGCGCAACGCGCTGCCGTTCACCGCGCGCGGCACGAAAGCCTATGACTTCAAAACGCGTGCGAAATCCGCGGAACAAAAGGAGTTGGGCGAGATCGAGTCGCCGCCGCGATGGACCGTGCGCGGTTTCAAGTTGAAGGACGGCGCAAAGATTATCACCCGGGACGAGCGCGGTGCGCCCCCCAGAATGATCGCCGGCCCATGCGGAAATGGCCGCCTCGTTATTACGAATGGCGCAATGCACGACGAGGCGCAAGGTAATACCAAGAAACTGTTGATTGGCGTCGTGCTCGCCAATGCCATCGAAGGGGCAAGATACAAACCGCAAAATGGCATTGCCGCGGATTCGCCGCTGGCCGGATCGATGGCGTTGGCGGTGCTGCCGGAGCGCGGTGTCGTCACGCAGGCGCTGCCGCAAGCGCAATCGTTTAGGGAGATACTCGATCAGTTCGCGGAGGGTGTACTCAAAGCGACTACAGGCGGCCCCAGTCCGGAGGGACGTTCATGGACGGGCGCATTGTCCGCGCACGTGTCGCTTGCCGCGAAGGAAGAGCGCACAGTGACGTTTGTACTTGCGTGGCACTTTCCAAACCGCACGCGCGATCTCGCCTACGGTTGGGGGCCGGAACGGTACCAGTACGACCACCGCCTCGGGAACCAATACAACAATTGGTTCAAGAGCGCGAAGGAAGTCGTCGCATACGTCTCGGACAATCACGCACGCCTTGTCGAGGAAACACGCCGGTTCCACACGACGTTTTACAACAGCACGCTGCCCCAGTATTACCTTGACGCGGTCATCGCGAACGCGTCGCTCACGCGATCGCCCATTTACGTGTGGCTTGAAGACGGTACCGTTGGCGGGTTCGAAGGCGCGGACCGCTGCTGTCCGATGAACTGCACGCACGTCTACAACTATGCCATGACAACCGCGTATACGTTCCCAGCGCTGGAGCGCAACGTGCGCGAGACGGACCTCCTCGTGCAGATGCATCCGGAAGAACACTACATCCCGCATCGCACGGTGTTGCCGCTGTCGCTGCCGCGGCTCGGCAAAAATATTGGCGGACCGGAGCATCCCGCACTCGATGGCGAACTCGGCACTGTACTGAAGACGTATCGAGAATGGCAGATGCACGGCGATCGCGCGTGGCTTTCGAAGGTGTGGGACCGCGTGCGGTTACTCATGCTGTATATCATGAAAGAGCATGACACCGACGGTGACGGCGTGATCAAAGGCGAGCAGCCGAACACCTACGACACGCACCTGTTCGGAAGCAATACGTTCATCGGTACGCTGTACCTTGCCGCGCTGCGCGCCGCGGAGGAAATGGCGAACGTCATGGGCGACAAGGATTCCGCCAAAACGTTTCGAGATCGTTTTGAAAAAGGCCGCGCGGGGTACGATGCGACGTGCTGGGACGGCGAGTACTACAAGAACGTGTTTGATGCGCCGAGCGCGGACGACAAGACGTACAACAGCAATAACTGTTACGGCCCCGGCTGTTTTTCCGATCAACTGCTTGGCCAATGGTGGGCGCACGTTTTAGGGCTAGGCTACGTACTTCCCGAGGAACGTGTGCGGCAGGCATTGTACGCCATCTACAAGCACAACTGGCGCGCGGACCTTACCGATCACAAGCACAACCAGCGCGTGTTTGCGGCAGGCACGGAGAAGGGACTGCTGGTCGGCTCGTGGCCAAAGGGCGGGCGGCCCGAACGGCCCATCCTGTACTGCGACGAGGTGTGGACCGGTATCGAGTATCATGTCGCCGCGACGATGTTATACGAGGGCATGGTCAACGAGGCGTTGCAGATCGTGCGAGGGGCGCGCGATCGCTACACGGGCAGCCAACGGAACCCCTGGTCGGAGATCGAATGCGGCCAGCATTATGCGCGCGCGATGTCGTCCTACAGCCTTATGCACGCCGCGGCGGGGCTCGTGTACGACGCGGGCGCCGCGCGCATTTCCATGGCGCCTCGGTTGATGCAACACAACTTCAAGGCATTCTTCACCGCCGCGAACGGGTGGGGGTCGTTGTCGCAACTGCGAAATAATAAGCTACAGCGCAACAGCGTCGAGGTGCGTTACGGGACCGTGGAACTGAAGGAGTTTGTCGTCGAAACGTCGCATACGACGTCGCGCCCGCAAGTGGCGTTCGAGGCGGGCCGCGAAAAAGCTAGGGGGACCGCGACGTTTACCGGTGGCGCGTGTCGCATTGCGCTACACAAACCCATTGTTCTCGAATCCGGCGACTCCATGAACGTCGTCTTGTCGTGGTAACCATGAAGATTCGCCGCCGCACATTCATCGCCTCCGCCGCGACCGCCGCAACCGCCGCGCTCGCGGCGCCTTCTCCATCGCGTAAGCCCAATCTCGTCTTCGTATTCGCCGATCAATGGCGCGCGCAGGCGACGGGCTATGCGGGCGATCCCAACGTTAAGACACCAAACATCGATCGGCTCGCCACCGAAAGTATCAATTGCCGTAACGCAATCTCCGGGTGTCCGGTTTGTTCGCCATACCGCGGCACGCTTATGACCGGCCAGTACCCCCACACGCACGGCGTGTTCGTAAACGATGTGCCGCTGAACAACGGCGCGACGTCATTCGCACAGGCGCTGAACGCCGCGGGGTACGCGACCGGATACATCGGCAAGTGGCACATTGACGGACACGGGCGGTCGAGTTTCATTCCGCGCGAGCGGCGGCAGGGCTTTGAGTTCTGGCGCGTGATGGAATGTACGCACGATTACAACAACAGCTATTACTACGGCGATGACGACACAAAATTGAAGTGGGACGGCTATGACGCCGTTGCGCAAACGCGCGAAGCGCAACGGTACATCCGGGAACGGCAGGACGACAAGCCGTTCGCGCTGTTCCTCTCCTGGGGACCACCGCACGATCCGTATGAGACCGCGCCGCCGGAGTACCGTGCGATGTACAACGCCGCGCGACTCATATTGCGCCACAATGTCCCGGGCGAGTTCGAGGCGACTGCGAGCCGAATCGCCGCCGGGTATTATGCGCACTGTTCCGTGCTCGACACCTGCGTAGGCGATTTGCTGAAGACTATCGACGACTGCGGTATCGCGGACGACACGTTGTTTGTATTCACGTCCGATCACGGCGATATGCTCGGGTCGCACGGCGAAACGCACAAGCAACGCCCGTGGGACGAATCGATTCGGGTGCCGTTTCTGTTGCGGTACCCGCGCCGATTCGGCCGCCGCGCGCGCAACTGCGACATGCTGCTGAACAGCGTTGATATCATGCCGACGCTTCTCGGTCTGTGCGATGCGCCGTTGCCGCAATCCGTTGAAGGGAACAATCGCTCGCGCGAGTTGTCGCGCAGCGGTGTCGATGACGAGGATGCCGCGCTGCTTGCGTGTTACGTTCCGTTCGGTCAATGGACCCGCGCGAAGGGCGGGCGTGAGTTTCGCGGCATACGCACGGCGCGCTACACGTACATTCGGTCGCTCAACGGACCGTGGCTGTTGTACGACAACGAAACCGATCCGTACCAACTGGCCAATTTGTGCAACGTTCCCGGTTACGAAAAGCTTCGGCGCCATCTCGATGCGATTCTTACCCGGAAACTCGACAAAGCCGGCGACACGATCATGCCGTCGCAGCATTATATCGACAAGTGGGGCTACACAACGGACGCGAATGAGACGGTCCGGTATGCGCCGTAATGGAAGCTCTTCCAACGCTCGGTTTATCTTCCGGTATCGTTGAGAAAGTCCTTGGAGGAGCAGAAGGCGCAAACCGATCAATTCGCGCGAGCGCTCGTCAAAAACGATTCGATTTGAGGCCTATATCGCGATTTCGGCGGCACGGTATCGTAGTGGTCGCCGCGGGTTTCGATGAAGTGCTTGGGTTCCGGTGCGCGCGCGTAGAGCGCCTTACCGTGAGCGATTGGGTATTGTGTGTCATCTATGCTGTGGATGATAAGCACCGGTGACTGTACCTTTCCAATCTTGTCAATGCAGCGAAAATGACTGCGCAAGAACCAGTCGGCGGGGAAGTACGGGAAATTCGAAAAAGCTGCGTCCGCCATGGAAGTAAACGTGCTTTCCAGGACGAGTGCTGCAGGTCTTACCTTCGATGCAAGGTCGCACGCGGCGGCGCCACCGAATGATTGACCCCATATGATAATCGAATCTGGCGGAAGGCTGCGCTGTTTCGTCAGGTAGTCCCACATCGCCTTCGCGTCGGCGTATACCCGCTCTTCCGACGGCGAGCCTGTGCTTTCGCCATAGCTGCCGTAATCGAAAATCAGTACGGAGAAATTCATTTCGCGGAACAGACGCGTAACATCAAGATGCGAGCCGACATTGCCGCCGTTACCGTGGCAAAGGAGAATTGTGCCACGGGCGTTTTCCATTGGGAGATACCAGCCGGTCGTCGTTTCGCCGTTCACGGGCATGACGATGTTCTCAAAGGCCCAACCAAAGTCGCCAGGTGTTCGTGTCACCTCGCGTGCGGACTGGTAGATCAGCGGCTGTTGTGCAAAGAAAAAGACGACGTAAAACACCACAACCACGACGGCAAATAGAACGAGCGCGCGCAACAGTACGTGAAGCGCCCGTTTCATTGCGGCGTTCCTTTAGAAGTCGTACTGGCCGATGTTTTCCTTGCTGAAGACAATCGGATCGCCGAGGATTATCTGATCGCCGTCGAGGATGCTGCGTTCGCCGAGCCGACCGGCTTTGAACGTCGTTGCGCCGGGTGTGAGATCGCCTTTGGCGGACGCGGTGGCGGCGTGAACGGCGAGGTAGCCAAGGTCGACCGGGTTCCACAGCACAAACTTCTTGACCGTGCCGTCGGCGATGTACTCCTTCATGCTGTTCGGAGTGGTGAGTCCGGTGAGGAACACTTTGTCGGCCATGCCGGACTTGCGAAGCGCTTCGGATGCGCCGGGGAGCGCGACGGACGTAATCGCGAAAATACCCTGCAAATCGGGGTAGGCCTTCAGCGAATCGGCGGTAACCTGCGTCGCGAGCGCGGGGTCCTCTTCCGAAACCTTCGGCGTTTCGGACAGATTCTTCAAGTTCGGATATTTCTCCTGGCGGTATTTTTCCATTTCCGCCATCCAGATATTTTGATTCGCGGCGGTGAGCGAGCCGGTGACGATGAGGTACTTCGCTTCGGGTCCGGCGCCTTCGGCCATGACGTCCATCAAGGCGCGCGCAACGCTTGCGGAGGTGCACTGGTTCACGAAGAAATCGCGCGCCTCCTTCTTCGCGTCGGCATCCCACGCGATGACCGTGATACCACGCTTGCGCGCCTTTTCGAGCACGGGTGCGATGGCGTCGGGATCGTTTGGCGCGACGGCGATTGCGTCGAATCCTTTCGCAATCCAGGTCTCGATCATCTGCACCTGGAGTTGAACGTCGTTTTTCGGCGGCCCGTCAAACACCACTTCGACGCCCAGTTCCGCGCCGGCCTCTTTCGCGCCTTTTTCCGTCGCGGTGAAGAAGGGAATGCCCACCAGCTTCGGCATGACACCGATGGTCAGTTTTTTTGCCGCGGCGGGTTTCGCGGGTGCTGCGGGGGCCGTCGCAGTTTCGGGTGGCGAAGCCGGGGTGGAACTCGATGCGGGTTGGCTCGGTTGGCATCCCGACAGCGCAACAATCGCCGCAATCACGAGGACCGCGAAGCGCGCCGGGCGCTGTGAATCCAAAATCCAAAATCCAAAATCCGAAATCTTCCTCATGCCCGTTCCCCTCTCGCACTGACCCATTCGTTGAACACCGCGGTGGCAATTAACAGTACGCCCACGAAAATGATGATGTACTGGGACTTTACGCCCGCCATTTCGAGCCCGTACTTCAGCATACCGATGATCAGCAAGCCGAGCAAAGTGCCCGTCACCGAAGCCCGGCCTCCGCTGATCCGTGTACCACCGACGACGACGCATGCGATGACGTCCAATTCGAGACCCTGCGCGGTGTCGGCCTTCGCGGTCGCGTAGAGGGCCGTGTGAAACAGCGCGGCGATGCCGCACAGCGCGCCACAGACCGTGTAGATGCCGAACTTCAGCCAGTTCGAACGTATGCCGGCGAATCGGGCGGCGGTCTCGCTTTCGCCCGTAAGTTCCGTAAACCTGCCGATCCACGTACGCCGCATGATAAGTCCGCCGGCAAGCACGACAACAGCCAGCGCAACAATGGGAGCCGGAACATATGCCGGCGAACCACCCAGCGGCAGCGAGAAGAGGTCACCTTGACTAATCCAGGTGAACCCGCCTGGAAAGCCGCCCTTCGGCGCGCCCTTACTGAAGCCCATCGCGATGCCCCTAAACAGGGCCATCGTCGCGAGCGTTACCACCAGCGGGGGGACGCCAAGCAGGCTGACGACACCGCCATTGACCGCTCCGGCGATTGCGCCGATGAGGATTGCCGCAAAAGAGGCGAGCGTGATCGGAGCGTGGAGATCTTGAAAAACAATGCCCAGCACGATTCCCGACAAGGCGACTATCGAGCCGACGGACAAATCGATCCCCGCGGTTGCGATGATAAAAGTCATCGGCACGGCGATGATGCCCGGCACCACCCAGTACCGAGCGCGATCGAGAATGTTGAACCAGTCGAAGAAGCCGTCGACGGTCAGACTGAATCCGGCAAACATGGCCAACAGCACGGCAAGCAGGGCGGCGTCCCGTCCGAGCAGCGCGCGCATCATGCGGGTTTCCGCAGCCGTTGGAGCGACGTATCCGTCACGACCGCGCCCAGTATGAGCGCGCCGACGAACAGGTTTTGCCAGTACGAGCTGATGCCGAGCAGGGTAAGCGCGTTGTACATGAGCGCGACGAGAAACGCGCCAAGCAGCGTGCCGAACGCCGAGCCGCGCCCGCCGAGAATATTTGTTCCGCCGATAACCGCGGCGGCGATTGCTTTCAATTCGAGACCGTCGCCAGCGTTCGATTGCACGTTGCCGTAGTATGCGCCGTGCATAATGGCGGCGATGCCGGTGAGCGCGCCCGAATAGGCGAAGACGAACAATGTCAGCTTGGTCTTTGAAAGTCCGATTAATCGTGCCGCGCTCTCGCTGTTGCCGATCGCGAGGGCCTTCCGGCCCACGAGCGTAAAGTGCAGGACAATGAACGTAACGAGCGTAACGGCGATGACGTAGTAACAGACCTTTGGCGCGCCGAAGAGTGTCCCATCGGCCAGCGCGCGGTACGACGCGGGAAGGTTTACGACTTCGCGCGCGCTTAACACGTATAGCATCGCCCCACGGTAGATGCTGATGCCGGCGAGCGTGACGATAATGGGATGAATGCGCGCGATGAGCGACGTAGCCGCGTTCAGCATGCTGAACGCGCACCCCAGTACGCATGCGGCCGCAACACATACCAAGGGGGGCGCCCCGTTCAGCGCGGCCATGCCGGCGATCGCGGCGATCAGCCCCATCATCGCGCCAACGGAGATGTCGATCCCACCCGCGCAGATAATCAGCATCGCGCCTTGCGCCATGATGCCCGGTAGCGCGGCGTTCGCCAGCACATCGAGCAGGTTTTGCGCGGTTGCGAATTGTTGTGGGCGCAGTATGGCCATGACTCCGCACAGCGCGAGCGTAATGGCGAGCAGGCCTCCCTCGCGAAACGCCGCGGCGCGCACCGCCGCGCTGCGCGTCGCCGCTGGCACGGTTTCCGCTGCACCTGATTTCGGCACAGCGGCAGTGGCAATGGCATGTTCTTCGTCGGATCGCGGGTCGAACTCACCCGTGATTTTCCCGGCTGAAATCGTTATAACGCGATCGCTCATCGCCATGATCTCGGGCAATTCCGAGCTGATCAGCACTACCGCGGCGCCGCGATCCGCCATGTCGTTGATGAGCGCATGAATCTCGGTTTTCGCGCCGACGTCCACGCCACGTGTCGGTTCATCGAGCAGAAACACCTTCGGTTCGACCGCCTGCCAGCGTCCAAACACAACCTTCTGTTGATTGCCACCGCTCAACGCGCCGATGGGCTGCTCGATCGACCGGGCGCGTACGCGCATGTCGCGCACGACTTTCTCGCCAAGCGCGACTTCGTCGCTACGTCGAATCCACGTCAGAGACGACAGGGATGGCAACGCGGCGACACTGGCATTCGCGCGCAACGGATGACTCCTGAACACGCCCTGCACAAGCCGGTCTTCGGGCAAATAGGCGATGCCGTGTTTTACCGCGTCGCGGGGCGAGGAAATGGAAGCTTCGGCGCCGTCCACCTTGACGTGACCCGAGCGCAATCGCCGAATTCCGAATACCGCCTGCGCGAGTTCGCTACGCCCCGCCCCGACAAAGCCGTAAACGCCGACGATTTCGCCAGCTTGCACGCAGAGCGACACGTCCTTGAACGCATTTTCCGCGTCGGTGGCGCCTACAACCTCAAACCGAAGCGCGCGTTCCGTTTCATGCGTCCGTTTGGGTCTCCGTACGGATTCGACGCGCGCACGTCCGATCATTAAGGAAACGATCTTCTCGATGGACAGTTCCGCCGTCGGGTGCGTCGCGACAGTCTCGCCGTCGCGCATGATTGTCACCCGATCGCAGAGCGCCGTGACTTCTTCGAGTCGGTGGCTGACGAAGACGATGGCAACACCCGCACCGCGCAACTCGCGCAATCTCGCAAAGAGGCTTTCGATTTCATTGCCGGTGAGCGACGCGGTGGGTTCGTCGAGAAACAGCACGCGCGCGTTGCGCGACAACGCGGCGGCGATTTCCGCCATCATACGGCGGGCGACCGAGAGACCGCTTGCCGGCGCGCGCACGTCGAACGATTCGCCCATTTCTGCGACCATGCGGGCGGCCGCGCGATGCGTTGCCGCCCAATTTATAAGTCCGAAGCGGCCCGTAACCAGCCCCTGCGACAACAGCATGTTTTCGGCAATGCTCAACTGCGGAAAGAGATCGGCTTCCTGGTGTACGACGGCGACGCCAAGCGCGCCAGCGTGACGCGGATTGGCGAGGTGTGCCGTGTTCCCATCGATTTCGACCGAGCCGGCGTCCGCACGCAACACCCCCGTGGCTATATTGATCAGCGTGCTTTTCCCGGCGCCGTTCTCACCGACCAGTCCGTGGATTTCCCCCGCCTGCACGTCGAGCCGAGCGCCGCGTAACGCGGGCGCACCGCCGAAGGCTTTTCGAATATCGATCAGGCGCAATGCCATGTCTGACATGATTGCCCGATGGTAGAGAGCAAGTCCCCAGGGGTTCAAATACCGAACATCTTCAAAGCATCCAATCGTGGGGGAGCCAGTTTGGCCCGCGCGAACGCTGAGATGGACAGGAACAAGTCGAACATACTATTCTGGGGATCGAATTAACAGGAATCGCACCCATGCAAAATACGTATACGGCCATGATTCAGCAGGACGAAGAATGGTGGATTGGCTGGATCGAAGAAGTCCCGGGAGTCAACAGCCAAGGCACCACGCGCACGGAGCTCATCGAAAACCTTCGTTCAGCGTTGGAAGAAGCCATTGAAATGAACAAGGCCGATGCGTTGGCTCTCGCCACCGGCTCGTACGTGGAGGAGTCGATTACGCTTTGAAGCGGAGGGAGCTGCTGGATCATTTACTTCGCGAAGGTTGTACTCTCGTTCGTGAAGGCGCGCGGCATTCATGGTGGAGCAACCCTGAGAATAATCGGCGTTCGTCGGTTCCCCGCCACAACGAAATTCCAAATCCCTTGGCCCTGAAAATCTGCCGCGATCTTGGAATCAAGCGACCATTTTGATTCGCGGAGTTCTTTCGGCGACACATCAGCGCAGGATGTCACGTCGTTACATCACTCCAATCGAGTCAACATTCCCCGATACACCAACCACTTCAAGCACAATTCAGGCCACTCCCCAACAGGATTACCGGGTGCGCGCGAGCCGCCCATACCAACACCGTGCTTGCCTTGTTCGAAGAGGTGCATCTCGACCGGCACACCTGCTTTGACGCACGCGTCGTAGAACAGCACCGCGTTCGACACGGAGACCGCCTGATCGGCCGTCGTATGCAGGATAAACGCGGGCGGCGTCTTCGAGTCGACGAAAAGGTGAGTTGAGCACTCCTTTACGAGGGCCGGATCGGGGTTTTCGCCCAGCAGGTTCCCCACGCACCCTGCGTGCGCCTCCGGCCCCTGCATTGTTATGACCGGATACACGAGGACGAGAAAGTCCGGCCGTGTCGGCACGCGCTCCACAGGATCGGTCGAGTCCGGCTTGCCGTCGACGTAATGAACGCCGGTCATCGCGGAGAGATGGCCGCCGGCGGAGAACCCGAGGATGCCGATTTTGCCCGGATCGATGTTCCATTCCGCCGCGCGCGAACGCACAATGCGGACCGCGCGCTGCGCGTCAAGTTGCGGCGCGGGATAGCGGTAACGCGGTCCCAGCCGATACTGGAGCACGAATGCGGAAATGCCGTTATTGTTCAGCCACTGCGCGACGTCGTGTCCCTCGTAGCTCATCGCCAAACCGGAGTAGCCGCCCCCAGGGCAGACCACAATTGCGACGCCCGTGTTCCTTTTTGCGGCGGCTGGATAGAGATACAGCGCCGGTTTGTCCTGCGGTTCTTCACCGACGGCGCCGGGCGCGCCATGCGGCCACACAAGCACCGATTCCACACCGCTTGGCGGCGCGCTATCCGCCGCCGAAACGAACAATCCCAACATGATCGCTGTCCCAACGAATCCCACGCTGTTGTCTCCTTAACATACCTGGTCCGGCTATCCGCCCAGCGCGTTCAGATTGCGCCGCGCGTCCTCGAATGACGGATCGATGCGAAGCGCCTCTCGAAATTCCTTCATCGCGTCATCCCGCCGACCCTTGGCGTTGAACACAATACCAAGAATATTGCGCAGTTTCGCGTCGTCCGGATATTGCCCGATGGCCTGCTTCAATACGTCAATCGCGTCGTCAACACGCCCGGATTTCCAGAGCGCCACACCGAGGTTTGCCGCAATGTCTGCGGCGAGGACAGCATCCCCCGTGCCCGACCGGTTCGCTTCCATCAGTACGCGCACGGCCTCCGCGTCACGATTCAACTGGATGAGACATATCCCGATCGCATTGCGCGTATCGACGTTTTGCGGATCGATCGCGCTTGCGCGCGCGAGTGCATCGAGCGCGGCGCCGGTGTTGCCCAACCGCATCTGGGCGATGCCGAGATTGTGGAACGCTCTTGGATCGTCCGGGTTAAGCGCCGCCGCCACCTCGAAATGCGGTACGGCCTTCGCATACTCCTTGCGCTCGAAGTACACCGCCCCAAGGTTTCGCTGCGCGCGTTCGTGATTCGGATTAACGGCAACCGCGCGCGCCCATAACGTTTCGGTGTTCTTCCAATGACCAATTTGTGACCACGTCAGCACGGCCCAAAACGCAAGTAGCGCGAGCGTGCTCACCGCCACGGGCGCGCGCACCCCACGGCCCGCCGTCGCGCGCGCGACTACCGCGTCCACGCCCCAAACGACGGCGATTGCGATTCCGATGGTCGGTATATACGTGTACCTGTCCGCCATCCCCTGCTCGCCAATGTGGACGAATCCGACGACGGGCACGAGCGTTCCAAGGTACCAAAGCCATCCCACGAGCGCGTACGGCGCGCGGTTCCGCGCTGCAACCGCGAATGCCGTCACCGCGGCGATCAGCGCGCAGCTTGCGGCAATGTCAAACGACGAAAGCGAATCCTTCGGATGCGGGTAGTCTATCGCAAGACCGCTGGGCCAGATCATCATCGCAATGTACCTCACATAGGAGACGGCGACATTGCCGAGGCGCATGTCCAAGGGCAGTTTGTCCAGCGATACGATCGCCTGGTGCTGGCGCTGCACGACAATCGTGACGACGCAACTTGCGGCAACCAGTGCGAACAGCGGCGCTTTTTCGATCGTCAATCGGACCGCGCCCGTTTCGAATCGCCGCAACGGCCAGTAATCGAGAAGCAGCAACACGCACGGTACGGTGACAAGCATGGGCTTTGTCATGAGGCCGAGCGCGAGCATAAGCAATAGTATCGCGTACCGCCCCGCCCCCCGCCGTCGCGCGTAGCGCTCATACGCGATGAGGCAGAGCATCCAGAACACTGTGCTCAACACGTCTTTTCGCTCGGATACCCACGCTACGGACTCGACGTGCGCGGGGTGCAGCGCAAAGATCGCGGCGACCGCCAGGCTAGGATAGAACCGTCCGGTAAGGCGCGCCAGCGCTACCGCGAGCAGGAGCGCGTTCGCGGTGTGCAACGTGATCGACGACAGATGGTGGCCCCACGCGTTCAATCCGAATAACTCGCAATCGATTGCGTGTGACAACAGCGAGATCGGTTGCCACGTCCCCGTTTCGCCCGTAGTGAATATTCCGCGCAGCCCGGCGATCGTGATTCCCTCTCGCACATGTTTGTTGTCGAACACGTAAAGGCCGTCGTCGTAATAGACGAAGTCGCAGAAAAGTGCGCGCGAGTACACCGCGAACGTGGCAAACCCGAGAATCGCGAGCCACGTGTATCGCGTGCGCGGCGATGGTCCACTGTGTACGGCGTTCGCCGTCATGGCGCCGGCGCCCTGGAATTCAGCGACTCGAGATACGCGATAACCATGTTCAATTCGTCCGATGCCGGCATTCGCGCGTGCGCTTCCGCCGCGCACGCACGGGCATCGTCGATACGGCCTAACTGAATAAGATAGCGTACGAGATTGACCGCAGCCTCTTGATTTCCAGGTCCGGTCTGCACCGCGCGTTCAAAGGCGGCAAGTGATTCGGTCTTCTTCCCCAACGCGTCAAGAGTCACGCCAAGATTGTTCCACGCCAACGAATATCCCGGATCGAGCGCCACCGCCGCCCGGTAGTGTTCCTCCGCCTTCTCGAAATTACGCAGTTCCTGGTGCGCGATCCCGAGGTGATACTGCGCCTCGGGTTCCCGATGGCGCTTGCGAACGGACATTTCCAGAAAGGGTATGGCTTCGGCGTACCGCTTCGCGTCTACCAGCAACAGTCCAAGCCCCATGTTACCCACGGGATTATCCGGCATCGCGCGCACCGTGTTTCGGTACAACGTCTCCGAATCGCGCCAAACGCCCATACGGTTCCACGTCAACACGGCCAGCACGGTGAGTATGGCGCTTGCCGCTAGCGGCAGGGCGCGTCGCAGCGCACGTGAATCAAAACCGGCGAACGCGTCGCGCGCGGCCCACGACGCCATCAACGAAATCCCAATCATGGGTATATACGAATACCGTTCGGCCATCGCTTGTGTCCCCACCTGAATAATCCCGATGACCGGCAGCAACGTGACCACGTACCACAACCAGCCCACAATGAGGTACGGTGCGCGGCGACGCTGCGTCCATGCGGCGACGGTAATGCCGAGCAGCACAAGCGTTGATGCAACTACGAAAAAGACCGATAAGCTGTCCAGCGGGTGCGGGTAGAAGATGAGAAGATCCGAAGGCCATAGCGTCTTGCCGATGTAACGGACATACGCCGTCACGGCGTTCTCCACGCGCAGGATGATGGGCAGCGTCTCGAAGGAAGAAGTCGCCTGCGCGCCACGTTGGACGACGATGGTCGCGACAGAAGCCGCGGCCGCCAATACGAACATTGGCAGCTTTTCCGCGGCGAGCAATGCGAAGCAGCGCAGTCTGTTCTCGGTGTGCACGCGGCGAAGCGGCCAATAGTCGAGCAACAGCAACACGCACGGCAGCGTGACGAGCATGGGCTTTGCCATCAGTCCCAATGCCATGACTGCCGTCGCCGCTGCGAGCCAACGCTTGCGCAGCGTCTCCGCCCACAGCGCATACGCATACAACGTCGCCATGAAAAACAGTGTGCTGAGCACGTCCTTGCGCTCGGCGACCCACGCCACCGACTCGACGTGCAGCGGATGGAGACCGAATACCGCCGCGGTAAACAGACTGGGCCCCGCGGCGCCGGTCATGCGCAACAAGGCCAATCCCAGCAGAAGCGTGTTCACCGCGTGAAACACTGCGCTCGTCGCGTGATGACCGCCCGCGTTCAGGCCAAACAGCTCGCAGTCGAGCATGTGCGAAAGCAGCGTCAACGGTTGCCAGGTGCCGGTCTCGCCCGTCGTGAACGCGTGCACAACGCCGGCCCACGTCAGGCCCGCGCGGACCTGTCCGTTCGCGGTGACGTAGACGCCGTCGTCGTAGGTTACGAAATCAAATGCGATCGTTCGGAAATAGAGTGCGCCGGTGACGAGCGAAAAAAGGACGAGCAAGGCGATCGGTTTGCTGGGGGGCTTCATCGCGGCCGTGCGTCGCGCCCGTTCTCCTCGGCAACGTAGACCGCCGGGTCGATGCGCACGAAGTGGCGCAGCACGAGTTCAGCGAACAGACCGATGCAGATGGTGAGCGCGCCGGTCGCGGCAAGCAACAGTCCCGCGGCGAACAGCGCCACGCCGACCGAAGCGTGCGATCCCGACCAGACGACAATGCCCGTCGCGAACAGCAGAAACCCGATCGCCTTTTGCGAGAATCCGAGCATTCCGAAGAAATGGCCGGGCGCATGGCGGTAGTGGGTGAGGAACCACATCGTCAACACGTCCATCGCACCGCGCGTGAAGCGTTCAATGCCGAATTTCGATTTGCCGTACCGTCGGCGGTGATGCTCGACGGGAATCTCGGTGACGCGGTAGTTCAAGTTTTGCGCGAGCACCGGAATCAGCCGGTGCATCTCTCCATACACCTGAATCTTCTTGACTACTTCCGCGCGCATCAGCTTGAAACCGCAGTTGACGTCGTGCAGCGGCACGCTGAACAGCCACGCCACGAACCAATTGTAGATGCGCGATGGCACCGTCTTGTGCGCGGGATCGTGGCGCACCGCTTTCCAGCCGCAGACCACGTCGTACCCTTCGTCGAGTTTTTCGATGAACCGCGGGATTTCCTTCGGCTCGTCCTGAAGGTCCGAATCCATCGTGAACACAAGCTCGCCGCCCGCCGCGGCGAATCCCGCCGCAAGCGCCGCCGATTTGCCGAAGTTTCCACGCAGACGCACCACTTTGACCGCCGGATTGGCCTCGCGCAACCGGCACATCACATCGTAAGACCCGTCGGTGCTGCCGTCGTCCACGAATAGAATTTGATAGTCGTGCGGCGCCGCGTGCTCGACAATGCCCGCGGTCAACGCCTCCAGCGTGTCGCGCTCGTTGTAGACCGGAATGACAAAGGTGATTTTCATGCGGCGGGCATTCTATCACGCACGAGAGGAGCGCGGAAGTTCGCGGCGTCTCTTAGAACTTCTAACAATAATGACGTCTTTGCGTTTACCCCGAAGGGGTTTCGGCGCGCAGCCCAGGGTTGGCCCGCCGAAGTCGCTTCGACGTAGGCGGGACTACCCTGGGTACCAACCACCCGCATTAGGGAATGTACCCTGAAGGGGTTTCGGCATTAATGTTAGAGGCTCTTATGCTTTCAATACGAGAATCCCGTTGGCGCTGATGGTTACGCTCGGGCCGACCGTTTCGCCGGTGATGAGGTCCGGGAAGGTGCCCGGCAATTTCAGGTGCTGCCGCTCGCCGGTGTGATTGAGCACAAACACAATACGCCCCTTTTCGCCCTTGTGCTGGACTACTTCCACGCCATCCGGAATTTCCTTCATGGGAAAATCGGGCAAGTGCTCCCCAATGAACAGTTCGAGGGTCTCGCGCGGAAGATACACGCCGATATAAATCACTTGGCCGTTGCCGACTCCGCGTCGCACAATTGCGGGTTTGCCCTTGAGCCGGCCATCGAGATACTCCGCGATCGGTTCCGCCCCGATCGGTTCGATCACTTCAAACCAACTCCGCACCTTGCAGGTCTGCGCGATGAGCGCGCCCCGCGCGAAGTTCAGCGTCTGCGGCGCGTCGCCGGGAGCCACGATAATCTCTTCGATCGTCGCGCCCGCGAGTGCCGCGAACAGGCCCGGCCTCGGGATCGTCGTCATCGCATTGGTCGTTTCGCGCGAACCGGACTGCGGCGTCAGGATGAGCGTACCGCCTTCCTTGACGTACTTCTCGAGCCGCGCGACAAGCGCGTCGTCCACAACCGTCAAACACGGCGCGATGACTACCGAGTATTTTTTGATCTCCGCGTCCGGATCGATCGTGTCGCAGACGTGGCCCTTGCGCTTCACCGCGCGATACAGGTCGAAGCAGTGGTCATCGTGGTGAAACCCCGGCAAGCCCGGCTGGGATTCGCTGCTCCACCGCGAGTCAAAACTGCGCATCAGCGCGACTTTCGCCTCGATGGCCACACCCTCGAGTTCCCGGCCGACCTTCGCAAACTCGTCGCCGGTGCGCAGCACTTCCTTGTAGCGCCGCCGGGGCTTGCCATCCCAGTCGAGCACACCCGGACGAAGATTGTCGTCGCCTCCCAACGGCGCGCGAAACGGATAAATGTAAACGCCGCTTGCGCCGGCCGCGGCCGCCTGCCAGCACCACCGCCGCAGTTCCGCCGGGTCAAGCGTTTCGCTCACAACACCGGGCCGATCCTGCCTCGCGCTGCACGACTGCTCCATCACCCAAAACGCGCCTGTCATCGAGCGCGCAATGTCGTGCCCGTACGATGCAATCAATCCATCCGTGCGATCCGGCGTGCTGACGCGCCCCGCGACGGTCACATGATCGGAAAGCTTGTGCAGGCGCAAATGGCCCGCGCGCGGGACGGCGTTGCACGTGATCTCATGACTTGGACAATTCGCTTTAAGAATATCCGCCTGGCGTTTGTAGTGGCCGATGAGCGAGTCCGAGCAGAACCGCGCAAAATCGATCCATTGTCCCGCATTTGTACGCCCGCGTTCGCTGCGCGGCAGCGTGACTTCGTTCCACTGCCGGACTTCCATGCCGCCGCTCGCCGAGAGCCACGCCTCGTTCAGCTTGTCCGTCGATTGGTACTTCGCCAACACCCACTGGCGGAACGCCTTCTCGCAATGCTCGCAATAACACCGCGCCGATCCCCCGCTGCCCAGCGCATTGTCAATCTGCCATGCGATGACGCCGTCAATCTTCGCGTAATGCCGCGCAAGGCTCTGCGCGACCGCGTCGGTGAGCATCTGAAACTCGGGCGCGTTCACGCAGCACGCGTGTGCCGCTGTCGTCGGCGCCTTGTGGCCGCGCGCATCCACGCGGACGACGCCCGGGTGACGGTTGTACACCCACATGGGCGCGATAGCCGTAGGCGTGCACAGCACCGTCGAGATGCCTTCCTTATGCAGCGTCGCAATGATCGGATCGAGCCACTCGAACCGGAACCGTCCCTGCTCCGGCTCGAACTTGCACCAGCACGCCTCGCCCATGCGTACAACGTTCATGCGCGCTTTGACCATCAGCTTGATATGGTCGGCAGCCTGCTCCGCTGTCCACTGCTCAGGGTGATAGCACGTCCCAAATCGAAGCATTCCGAAAGCCCCTCCCAGAATCCACGACCCCAACGATACCGCATCTTCTGCCTCGACGGGCGAATTGTATCACTCTTCGATTCTGAAACTCGGTTTCCGTGTGCGTCGTTCTGCCGCGTCAGCGGCGCACAAGACTATGCCCAAGTCGGACGGATTCGTACACGGCACGCGGCGCAGCCGACCCTGTCAAGTCATCAATGGCGCATGCTATACTGCGGCAATTCGTAACAAGCCCTGGAATTGTCGTTTGAAGCGTGCGTTGCAGATACTAATCGGCGTCGTGGTAGCGGGGTTCCTGGCATGGCTGCTGCTGCGCGGCGTGTCGTTTCAGGATTTGCGCGGCTCGCTCGGCAAAATGCATTGGGGCTGGATGCTCCTCGCGCAAGCGCCGATCTGGGCAAGTTTCTGGTTGCGCATCCAGCGCTGGAGCTACGTCGTGCGCGCCGTCCATCCCGCGACGTTCCGCGCCATGTTCAGCTCGACCCAGCTCGCCTTTCTCGTTAACTTCACCATTGGCATGCGCCTCGGCGAACTCGTACGCCCACTCGTCCTCAGCCGGCTGACCCGCATGACCTTCGCCAAAGCAATGGCGGTCAACACGCTCGACCGCGTAAACGACCTCATTGGTCTAATCGTCGTCATGCTCGTTGGCGTCGTCGCCTTCCGGCCGGACCACGACATCGTGTTACCGAAAGGTACCTTTGGCATCGCCGAACCCATCACCATCTCCAAGTCCATCGTCGTTACGGGCGGCGAAGGGTCCGCGCTGTTTCTCGCGGTTGTTCTCGGTTCGCTTGTGCTCATTTATCTGAATCAGAAGTTGATGTTGCGCATCACGAACGCTGTCGTCGGACTCGTCTCAAGGAAGCTCGCCGCGTTCACCTGCCACCTTATCGAACAGTTCGCGGACGGACTTCACGTCTTCCGCAACGTTGGCGACCTGACGAAGTCCGTCACCTTCAGTTTGGCGACGTGGTCGTGCTTCCTGCTCTCGTACGTTCTATTCTTCGAAGCCTTCGGTCTGGATTACCCGTGGTACGCCGCTTTCATCGTCCAAATCTTGTTGGCATTCTCCGTGAGCGCGCCCGGTGTTCCCGGAATGGTCGGACAGTTTCACATCCCCATCGTCGTCGGCATGCTCATGGCGATTCCGAACGCGCCCCTGCCGGACTGCGTTGCGCTCGCGATCGTGGCGCACATCTCCAACATGATTCCCATCACGTGCCTCGGCGCCTACGCGCTCTTCATAGAGGGGCTAAGCCTGGCCGAATTGCGGCACGAGGTCGAAGACGCGGAAGTCGAGGTCGAGCGGTTGGAGCGACCCGCGCAAACTCCCGGCGAACGCATATAAAGGCAAAAGGCGAAGGCCCATTTCGCCCTCGCCCTGCAAAGTCCATCTCCGGTCGAATTCTAATCCACCCACCTGGAAACTCGAGATAACTCTCGTCCAAGTATCCACCGGTTATGGGACGGGAATGTCCTCGATAAACCTTGCTTTCCAACTGCCGGCCGGCACGCATTTGATCTTGCCGGTCAGCGTAAACTCGCCGCAGACGAACGAACTCTGCGCTTTCTCGGGATTCGGTTTCTTGGACACCGGCCTCGCATGCTTCATAGGAATTCCTCCCATCAGCCACCTCGAGTCACCAATGGTGCATGCTACCACCAAAACAGGGTATTGAAAAGTCAGCTTTGGCCTACAAGCCTGGCGAGGCAATTATGGGATTCGGCGCATGGCCTTCCCGGTGGGCCCGGTTCCACCGTCGAATTCAACAAGCCACACCGACTCCGGTTGCATATCAAGCCGTACCACCATGTCTTCGTCTACGCGGCCACTTCGTACGATGCCTTCCTCGCTCCGGATGGAGAACGATCCAGGCCCCTGAATGTATTGCGTTGCGGAAATCGCAGTCGACATCCGGCGGCTGGCGGTATTTACCAGGAACACTCCGATGCGCCCGTCCGGAGCCTTCCAGGCCGACCCCATAACAACCGGCGTCTCCATCTCGTATTCCTTCACGTGCTCCTGCTGCCCCGCATAAATCGAGAGACGCGACACCGGAATCCGCTCCGTGGGCGCGTCGAACACAGGCGCGCGCAGCATCACGCCGTCTTGCAGGAAATCGCGCGCGGCGCGGCGCGCTCGCGCAAGCCGCACTATGAACGCGATCTCGTCCGCGCGTTCGGTCAGTTGTTCTTCCGTAAAATTCGCCAGCGTGATCTGCTGTCCCCACAGAAACGACCGCGCATGCTCCAACCGGAACTGATGAGCAAACTTCCGATCGAGTAGTCTCAGCGGCGCCTTCGGCGCAAACTCCGCTGGCCACAGATCGTCGTACGGCGGGTGCGTCAGCGAGGAATAGTTCCCGAATTGAATCGCGGAATCGTGGTACACGGCCTGAAACAGCGGCACAGGCTCCCATTCTCCCGGCGCCGCGTAGCGCTCACGACTCACCTGAAGACTCAACATCAGATCGAGATGCGGCAGCCACGCCTCTCCACACCCTTCGCCCGCCAACGTAACGGACAGTGCCTCGGCGCAACGCGACCGAATGTCCGCCGTGAGCGCTCGAAATCCGTCCATCCAAAACCGGCCGCCGCCCGGCGCATGACCGTGCGACGCGTCGTAGCACGACAAGCTCGCACACGCCTGATCCATATAGATGCCGTCTACACCGAGTTCGAGAATCGCGCGCTGCGCAAGGCCTGCGTACGTGTCGCGCCAAAACAGCGTCCCCATGCACATCGGCGCGCACGGCGCTTTCGTGAAAATGTTGTAGACCTCGACGTGCGGTTTGCCGTTCGCGTCCTTCACGCTGAACCGCTCCGCGCCTTCGCGCGTCCAACTCTCCGTGCGCATGCCCCAGAGCCGTTGGTTCATATACACAATCGCGTGCAGATCATTCTGGTGCGCGGATGCAACCGCTTCGCGAAACGCGTCAGAACCTTCGCGCGGTGGCAGGTACTCGGGAAATCCCGTGTCGTACGCGCAACCATGCCACCAATGCCAAAACACGCTGACCGGCAAGTTTGCCGCCGATTGCAGCGCCGCGGCAGGACCCAGCACGCCCGGCGAGCGGCCCCGGTTCCAAACCCAAATCCCCGTGTCGTTCACCCACGATGGGACCGCGCCGGACTTCAGCCGGCTTTCGCGCGCCCACGCCTGTGCGCCGCCCCACGCACGATACCGTTCCGCAGCCGAAAACCAGTCGCCCGAGAAAGGACCGACAAGGCAGTCGTAGTTCGACTCGAACCCGCGCTGGGCGGCGTCCGCTTCGGGCAGGTGCACGGCTTCCACTCCGAGGCCCGATTTACCGTCGCCGAACAACGCAAACTTCTTGCGTTGCGTGTCCGTATCGTTTGTTGCGAAGTAAAGCCCCGGCACCTCGCCGCCGTACACCGCGAGAAACTGCATCGAGAAGATTCCCGGATACTCCCACTCCCTCCGCCGCGCCTCGCCATCCGCGCCGTTGAGCTGTTGGCGCATGCGCGATGTTTGCTCGCCCATCCAGATCGGCACTGCGACATATTCGCGCTCGCGTGAGCGTACCTGCGCGATCCGCGGAAAATGAACGCGATCGATCGGCCGGCTCTCGTCGGCGTCTACGCGAATGCGCCATTCCGTAATGCTCGATCCGCTCGGTGCCGAAACGTGTGCCGTTACGGCCAGCCCACTGTCCGCGAAACCGCCCCACGTCAACTCAATCGACGGCGAACTCCCCGGATGCTCAGCAAACCCAAACTGCGTCGCATCCGTCGCGCGCAACGGCTGACTGCCCGCTTCCATGAAACCGATTTCCCACAGCGCCGCTGTATTCGATTCGACCAGGTCGTACCCTGTCGCCACATCGCGCAGGGATACGAGCGCCCCGTTCCGCGCATCGAACCGCAGGGAAACGGTACCGTTGTCCAGGTTCTGTCCATAGGCGACAACATGGAATAGAAAGAGTGCCGTAACCAGCGCGCGTCCATTTGTCATTGATTCGGGCTCCGATTCATTCGCATTGCGTTAGACTCTTGCCCCGTCGCCCCCGACTCGGGAACCGTCCCCTGCCCAGCAATCGTTGCGATCCTTGGGTCCTCTCGGTCCTTTTGGTCCTTTTGGTCCTCTCGGTCCTTTTGGTCCTTTTGGTCCTCTCGGTCCTTTTGGTCCTATTGGTCCTTTTGGTCCTGTGGGTCCTTTGGGTCCTTTGGGTCCCGTTCCTGGCCGCGGGACCCGATCTGCCCGACGCGCTCCTCCAACGCCTTACACCACGCTCCCCCGCACAAATCCGATGAACGCCTGCGCCGATTCGGACAACCGCTCTCCGCGCCGCGTGAGAATGCCCGAGTGAATCGGACGAATGGGATCGGCCAGTTCGCGCACCGCAATCTTTTGACCGCGCGTGACAACCCCGCTCGGCAACAGCGGCACGATGGCGATTCCCAGCCCCGCCTCGACCATGCGCACCACGATATCGGTCGTCGTCGTTTCCATCGCGATACGGGGCGCCAGTTCCCGCTCGTTGAACGCGTCCAAAATGTGTTGCCGCCCCGTCGATCCGCGCTCGAACAAAATGAATGGCTCTCCAACCAAGTCTCGAAGCCGCACGCGTTTCAATGAGAGCAAGCGATGCCGCGGCGGCGTGACAAGGCTCCAATTCATCGAGAACATGTGCTGATACGACAGTTCCGGCAACGACTCGTACGGCGCCGCGAATCCTATCGCTACCTCGGGGTCGCTTAACAGGACAGACTCGATCGTGCGCTCCGCGTGCGTGCTCAAACGTATGCGAATGTGCGGGTAACGCGCATGAAACCGCCGCACCGCGTCGATCAATACATAGCGGATCAGGTACTGGCTCGCCGCGACGTGCACGTCCCGCGTTTCCTCCGCCGCCCCGAATACCTCCGTCAGGTCGCGCGCGCGCTCCAGAAACGCGGCCGCGTGGGGAAGAAACTGCCGTCCCTGTTGCGTCAGCGGTGACGCGCGGCGAATCCCCTGGCTCTTTCGGTATAACTCGACCTTCAACCGCGCTTCGAGCGCAATGAGCCGGTTCCGCACGCCTTGTTCGGTGATGTGCAACACCTCGCTCGCGCCGCGCAGGCTGCCTTGCCGCGCCAGCTCGACAAATGCCGCGACTTGATCCGTCGACAGGGAGAGTAGTTCTCGTGCCATCGGCCCACTCGTCCGTTCCCGTCAGTCCATAATACAATTATTATCTTTATAAATGTACAAATAAACAACTATTCATCGTATTGCCCGCGCCGATAGAATGGTGCTCGACAAAAAACAATGCGCGAGGTGCCCCATGCTGAACCGAACGATTCCGGTCGCGTTCGTTGGCTTGTGCCTGAATGCCTCCTGCCTGCTTGCCTTCGCGCACCCGGGCTCCGGCATCGTCGCCGATGCGTCCGGCGATGTCTACTTCTCGGACACCGGCCACGGCATCTGGAAGGTGACCTCGGACGGGGCCGTCTCCTCACCGAGTCAAGCGCGCGGACACTTTCTCGCAATCGATCCCCAAGGCGCTTTCGCACAAAAGCACTTCTCCCATCTCGAGCGCGACGACGTAACCGTTGCCGCACGAGGGCCGGGCCTGCTTGTCGGCACGAGCTATCCGATAACGGTCGGCACGGACGGCGCATTCTACTACCCGCAGGTCAGGGGAAAAGGCAGAGTAAAGCTCATGCGAATGCCGCCCGGCGAGAAGGCGCAATTGTTCGCGGAACTGCCGCCCGCAAAGGAGAAAAGCTACACCGGCGAGGAAGTCGCAGCAGAGTGGGTGTGGGGTATGGCCGCCGGCCCTGACGGCTCGATCTATTACACGGAAAAACACGCCGTACGAAAAGTCGCGCCGGACGGCAAGGTTTCCACCGCGGCCGATAACGTGAAGGTCCCCGATTGCGAGCACCCGCCCGCAGTGACCGAATCGCACGTCGAGCCGGGACTATACGGAATCGCTGTCGCCGATGACGGTTCCGTTTACGTTGCGGCGGCCGCGTGCAGTGCGTTGCTCAAGATCGCGCCGGACGGGACGGTGTCCGTCGCGTTGCGCGCCACCGACGGCTGGTCGCCGCAAGGCGTCGTTGTCGCCGGGACTACCGTTTACGTGCTCGAATACGATTACATCAAGACGGACAAGCGCGAAGATTGGCTGCCACGCGTCCGAAAGCTCGCGCCCGACGGCAACGTCACCGTCATCGCCGAGATTGACCCGGAGGCTCGCCACGCCGCCGCGAAATCGTCCCGGCAACAATAGGGAGCCTTGCTCGCCATGTGCCAGACTCCGCCGCCGCGCTTCGACCGCGCGGCACCGCATCCGTGAGTTCCGGTTCGCTCTACAAGGCCGTCTGGCGCTGGCATTTCTATGCCGGCCTCTTCTCCATGCCGGTTCTGCTTACGCTGTCGGGAACGGGCGCGATTTACCTCTTCGACACGCAGATCGAGGAGATACTGTACCGCGACGATTATTTTGTCGAGCCCCCAAATACCGCAATGAAGAGCGCGTCGGCCCTGCGCGATGCCATCACGATTGGAGAAGAGGAACAGCTCATAACCTATTTTCCGCCCGCCGCACCCAATCGATCCGCCGCCTTCTCGCTCCTGTACGACCGCAATAAGATTCGCAACGTCTACGTCAATCCGTATACCGGCGCGGCGCTCGGAGAGATCAAGAGCGACGCGCGCATCATGGATACGATCAAGCGGATTCACGCACTGGAAATCTTCGGCGGGTTCGCCAACCGGCTCGTCGAATGCGTCGCGGGCTGGACCGTCGTCTTATTCGTTACCGGCGCGTACCTCTGGTGGCCCCGTAGCGCGTGGCGCACCGCGCTGAGCGTTCGCGGCCGCCCCGTCCAACGCACGTTCTGGCGCGACGTGCACCGCGTGATCGGCATCGCCGCGGGCGGCGTACTCTGTCTGCAAGCCGTCACGGGCCTACCCTGGTCCCGCGTCTGGGGCGAAATTTCGCAACGATTGATCGATGCCACGGGACAGGGGATTCCGCCGATGGTCCGCAATGATCGGCCGCAATCGACAGGTGACGCGCGCGCCGTGGACATCGGATTGGACCGCGTGGTCGCAATCGCCGAGGAGAAGGAATTTCCCCCAGGCTACGGTGTTTCGATTCCATCCACGCCGCAAGGCGTGTACACCATAATGAACCTCATTCCGGACGACCCCGCCGGGCAGCGCGTCGTCCACATCGACCGCTATTCCGGCGCGGTGATCGAGGACATCGCATTCAGTGCGTACGGCGCGGCTTCAAAAATTCGCGAATACGGCTACGCGTGGCACCAAGGCAACCTTCTCGGTACTGCGAACCGCTTGCTGCTGCTCGCGGCGTGCGTTTCCGTGTGGGCCCTTGCCGCAACCGGCATCGTCATGTGGTGGAAACGCCGCCCGGAACGCGGCGGACTCGCAACGCCGCCACTCGCGGACCGCCGCGAGGCGCGCCTTGTGTTCGCAATCACTGCGCTGGTATCGCTCGCGTTCCCGCTCACGATGGTCTCGTTGCTCGTCCTCGCCGCGATGGACGCGTGCGTTAGCGCCCTTCGGCCCGAACGCCGAACGCCCGGCGTTCAACCATGAATCCGCGGCGGACTTTCCCGGTCGCTCAAGGTTCACGCGCGGAATTGCCTCCGCTTGCACGCCGTTGGAATCACTCCGGGGTAGTGTCCCAATTTGGTTTGCGCTTTTCGTTGAACGCCGCAATGCCCTCGCGGGCTTCACGCCCGGCCCGGACCGCCTTGTGTTGATTCAGCGCCCAGGCGAGATCGTTTTCGAGCGGCTTGGGCCACAAATCGTTGAGCATTTGCTTCGAGTGCGCAAGCGCGCCCGGCGCGCCTTTGAGGATTACGCCGGCAAGATTCAGTGCCGTATCGAAAGCGTTCCCCCGCGGCACGACCCGATTGACGAGGCCGACGTCCTTCGCTCGATGCGCATCGACAAGCTCGCCGAGCAATAACAGTTCGCGCGCATCGCGTTCGCGGAGTTGGCGGCGCAGGACCGTCATGACAAGCCCCGCGACCAATCCGCGCCGTACTTCCGGGTATCCGATTCTCGCGTCTTCCTCGGCGACGACGATGTCGCACGCGCTCATGAGCCCCGCGCCGCCGGCAACCGCCGCGCCGTGCACCGCCGCAATCGTCACCGCGCGCGACTGCATCACGGATTCGAGCGCCTGCGCGATCGACTGGGCGGACGCTTGCGCATTTGTCGGGTCCGCCGCCTCGGCAAGGTCCAGTCCCGCGCAGAACACCGGCCCCGCGCCGCGCAGCACGATTACACGCGCCTGCCGCATATGCGCGTCCTCGATCGCCTTGCACAGCGCGTCCAACAGCGGAATGTTGAGCGCATTTCGTTTTTCCGGCCGGTTAAGCGTGATGGCAACAATGTCACGCTCAAGCGGCTCCACGACGACAAGTTGTTCCGGCATAAGACCCCTTCACGAGTTGCACTATTTGGAATTATGCCGCGTGGCAGTGTCAAACTGGCCAACGTCCGCAAAAAGCGTCGGGGAGAAATAATTGTCAAGGTTGACCTGTTTTGTGCACCAGTGCGAATTGAGGTAGCGAGGGGCGATGCAGTCTGCGGTCTATAAGACCTGTTCGTCCCATAGGTCCCATAGCGCTCATTGCTCGCATCAGAAAGGAAACGGAATCCCGTGCCCGCTCCCAGGATTCTCGCCTTCGCAGGAAGCCTCCGCGCGGAGTCGTACAACAAGAGGCTCGTGAAGATCGCCGCAAAAGGCGCCGAAGCCGCGGGCGCCCAGGTCACCCATCTCGACCTGCGCGACTATCCGCTACCCGTGTTCGACGAGGACTTGGAGAAGGCGGAAGGCATGCCCGCAAACGGCCGCAAGATCAAGGACCTCATGCTCACGCACGACGGCTGGCTCCTGTCCTGCCCCGAGTACAACAGCTCAATCACCGCCGTTCTGAAAAACACGATCGACTGGGCCTCGCGCAAGGAGGAAGGCGAAACGCCGCTCCAATGTTTCGCGGGCAAGGCCGTCTGCATCATGAGCGCGTCCCCCGGCGCTCTCGGCGGTCTGCGCGGACTCGTCGTCGTGCGCATGCTGCTCAATAACATCAGCATGATCGTGCTGCCGGATCAGGTCGCGGTTCCGCAGGCAATGAATGCGTTCAACGCAGATGGCGCCCTGGTCGATACGAAGAAGCAGGCAGACGTGACGAAGCTCGGCGAAAAGCTTGCCGCCTTTCTAACGAAGCACAAGACCTGATGCAAGCGGGTGGGGTAGGTGGGCCGGGTGGGGCGGGTGGGGTAGGTGGGCTGGGTGGAGTAGGTGGGCCGGGTGGGGTAGTTGGGCCAGGTGAGGCGGGTGGGGCGAGGCTCCGTCCGAGCCACATCTGCGTCCTCCTAAAAAGGCCAGAGCGGCTCCCCGCAGCGGACTGCCCGCCGCCGCACTTCCAAACTGCGGGATCAAACGTGTGAGAAAGCCTGTTCGAAATCGGCGATTAGGTCGTTCACGTCTTCGAGACCGACGGACACGCGCACAAGGTTCTGCGTAATGCCCGACGCCGCGCGCGCGTTTTCCGGCATGGACGAATGCGTCATGGTCCAAGGATGTTCGATCAGCGACTCGACGCCGCCGAGCGAAATAGCGAGCGTGAACAGCTTCGTGTTACTCACCAATCGAAACGCCTCGTCGCGGTCGCCTTTAACGTTGAACGAAAACGTACCCCCGTAGCCCGTCATCTGTTTCTTGGCGAGCGCATGTTGCGGGTGTGATTCGAGGCCGGGGTGCAACACGACTTCGACCTTCGGGTGCGCTTCGAGCCAGCGCGCAATCTCGAGCGCGCTGCGGTTGTGCTCTTCCATGCGCAGCGCGAGCGTCTTGATCCCGCGCAGCACGAGAAAACAATCCATCGGCCCCGCGCATGTGCCCATCGCGTTCTGCAAAAAATATATCTGCTTGGCGAGATTCTCGTTGTCCGTGACCAGCGCGCCCCCCACCACGTCCGAGTGCCCGTTCAGGTACTTCGTGGTCGAATGCATAACGACGTCAATGCCGAATTCCAGCGGCCGCTGAAAGTACGGTGAGCAGAACGTGTTGTCGCACGCGGTCACAATGCCGCGCGATTTCGCGATGCCCGCGATCGCCTTCAAATCGAGCAGGTTCATCAGCGGATTTGTCGGAGTTTCAAGCCAGACGCATTTCGTTTCCGGTCGAATCGCGCCCTGCAACGCAGCGAGATCGCGCAGATTCACGAAATCGATCGCCACGCCCTTCTGCGCGATTACGCGCGTCAACAAGCGGTACGTCCCGCCGTACAGATCGTCATGAACGATTATATGATCGCCCGCGCCGTACATCGCGAAGAAGGTTGTCTCCGCCGCCATCCCCGTGCCAAAGACGTACCCATGGCTGCCACCTTCCAGGGCGGCAATGCAGTCCTCGAGCGCCTTCCGCGTGGGATTGCCGCTGCGCGAATAATCGAACGGCGGCGGCTCGTTCGCCCCGCGAAACGCGTACGTTGACGTCTGGTAAATCGGCGTCATCACCGCGCCGTAGGTGGCGTCTGGCTTTTGCCCAGCATGAATCGAGAGTGTCTTAAAGTGCATATGAACCTTCCGTATTCTAAACGTGCTCGTGCTCCTGCTTCGTCATCGTAATCGTTCGTCGAACGTTCGAGCGCCGAGTGCAATGACGAGCAGAAGCACGAGCACGGGATTATAGATCAATCGACCTCAGCCGCAGCGCATTCGATATGACCGACACGCTGCTCAGGCTCATCGCCGCCGCCGCGATCATGGGGCTAAGAGTCATTCCCGTGAATGGATACAAGACCCCCGCGGCAATCGGCACACACGCCGCATTGTACGCGAACGCAAGAAACAGGTTCTGCCGGATGTTCCGCATCACCGCGCGGCTCAGATGACGCGCGCGCACGATCCCGCGCAGGTCTCCTTTCACCAGCGTCACGCCCGCGGACTCGATCGCCACGTCCGTGCCCGTACCCATCGCGATGCCTACATGCGCCAGCGCGAGCGCGGGCGCGTCATTCACGCCATCCCCCGCCATCGCGACGGTTCGCCCGCCGGATTGCAGTCTCTTGACGATATCGCCTTTCGCCTGTGGCAACACACCAGCCTCGACATCGGCGATGCCCAACTGCTTCGCCACCGCATCGGCCGTGCGGCGGTTGTCGCCGGTGACCATCACTACGCGGACACCCGCCTTCTCGAGTTCTTCGAGCGCGTGTTTCGTCGTGTTCTTGATCGGATCGGCAATTCCCAATACGCCGGCGACCTTGCCACCTACAGCAACAAACACGGCAGTTTGTCCGACGCCGCGCATTTCATCAACGGCGTTGGCAACGCTGCCCAAATTGATTTGTAGCGTCTCCATCAACCGATCGTTGCCCAGAGCCACGCGCTTGCCCGCGAGCGTGCCGGTCACGCCCTGCCCCGGCTCGTACGAAAACGCGTCAACACTCCCAGGCTCGCCATCGGCCGCATCCCGCGCGAAGTCCAGAATCGCGCGCGCCAGCGGATGTTCGCTGTTTCGCTCGAGCGCCGCGGCCGTCGCAATGACGTCGCGCTTGTCAAAGCTTGGCTCTATGCGCACATCGACTACTTTCGGCTTTCCTTCCGTGAGCGTTCCCGTCTTGTCCACCACGATGGTGTCCACCCGCTCAAACGTCTCCAACGCTTCCGCATTGCGAATGAGCACGCCCGCCGACGCGCCGCGCCCCACGCCAACCATGATCGACATCGGCGTTGCGAGACCCAACGCGCACGGACACGCAATGATCAGAACGGACACTGCGCTGACCATCGCGTACGCCAGCCTCGGCTCCGGCCCGAATATCATCCATGCAGCGAACGCCGCCATTGCGACGAGCACCACCGCAGGCACGAAATAACCCGAGACCGTATCCGCCAGACGCTGAATCGGCGCGCGGCTGCGCTGTGCCTCCCCCACCATGCGCACAATATGCGCGAGCAACGTATCGGAGCCGACCTTCTGCGCGCGCATGGTAAAGCTGCCGGTGCCGTTTACCGTACCGCCGGTCACAAGATCGTTCGCCTCTTTCTCGACCGGAATCGGTTCTCCCGTAATCATTGACTCGTCAATCGCGCTGCGCCCGTCGATCACCGCGCCATCCACCGGCACGCGTTCGCCGGGCCGCACGCGCAATACGTCGCCCACGGCGACCTGATCGAGCGGCACGTCGCTCTCATTCCCGTTTGTATCGACGCGGCGCGCGGTCTTCGGCGCCAGCGAAAGCAGCGAGCGAATGGCGTTGGACGTCTTCGCGCGCGCTCGCAGTTCGAGCACTTGACCCATCAGTACCAGCGTGACGATCACCGCCGCCGCCTCGAAGTACAGCGGCGCGGCGTGGCCGTGCCCGCGCATCTCGTGCGGAATCAGATTGGGGAGGAGTAGCGACACGACGCTGAACCCGAACGACACGCCCGTGCCCAGCGCGATCAGCGTGAACATATTGAAATGCCGCGATACGATGGATACCCAACCGCGCTGGAAAAACGGGAAGCCACCCCACAATACGACAGGTGCCGCGAGGACGCATTGTATCCAGCCCATCACCCGCGCCGGTATCGCAGTCAGAGGCGAACCGGGAATCATTTCGCCCATGCTCAAAAAGAAGAGTGGCAGCGTGAGTACGGCGCAAATCCAAAAGCGCCGGCGCATGTCGTCCAACTCGGGATTCGGCGGCTCTTCCGCCGAAATCTCCTCCGGCTCGAGTGCCATCCCGCACTTCGGACACGACCCAGGCCCGATCTGCCGTACCTCCGGGTCCATCGGACAAATGTAGACTCGCCTGTCGCTCCCATCGGTTTTAGCGGCCGCAGGTGCGTGTGGCACGCTGAACAGATATCCGTTCGGGTTCGCGGCAAACTTCGTCTTGCACGACTCCGAGCAGAAGTAATGCGTTTGCCCGAGGTGCTCATGCGAGTATTTCGCCTTCTCGGGATTGACCGACATCCCGCAAACCGGATCGACCACCTTTACGCTGTGGTCTACGCGCGGCGATTTCGATACGTATTGTTCCGGATTTGCGTCAAATTTTGTCTTGCATCCCACGCTGCAAAAGTAATATTCGACGCCTGCGTGGTCCGAATGCCCCCTGGCGGTTTTCCGGTCCACGGACATCCCGCAGACCGGGTCGATTGCGGGCTGCGGCGGTTCCATCGAGGGCCGTGCCGGCGTATTGGAACAACAGTCCATCATCGCTTCCTGCTTGTGAACACGAGAATTCGAGCGCGCCACACGTTGCGGGGCCGCCGTCTGTCCGCTACAGTAGATGCGCGCTGCAATAACGGAGTCAACACTATGACGTTTCGTGCGTATTCCATGTGTGTGCTGCTTGCCGCGTTCGCGTTCGGCTGCGCGACCCATCCGCCACTTCCAAAGGCCGCGCCCGAAACGGCAAAACTCCCCTCGGAAACCAAACCGCGCCCCGACTACCACAATCTGCCCTACGGCCCGCACGAGCGCAACGTACTAGACCTCTGGCAGGCGAAAACAAAAGCGCCCGCGCCCGTGCTGATCTTTCTGCACGGCGGCGGCTTCGTCGGAGGCGACAAGTGGACCTTGCACAACGACCTCCTGCAGCAGTGTCTCGGCGCCGGCATTTCGGTGTGTACCGCGAACTACCGCTACTCCACGCAGGAGCCGTTCCCCGGCCCTATGCTCGACGGCGCGCGCGTCGTGCAATTCCTGCGCGCGTACTCGCGCCAACTTCACATCGACCCCGAGCGTGTCGCGCTCAGCGGCAGTTCCGCCGGCGCAGGCATGTCGCTGTGGATCGCGTTTCACGACGACATGGCCGCTCCGGACAGCGACGACTTCGTCCTGCGCCAATCCACGCGCGTGTCCGCCGCGTGCGTATACGGCGCGCAGAGTTCCTACGATCCGCGCTGGGTGCGCGACGTGGTCGGGGGCCGCGCCTACGAACATCCCGCGTTGCCGACGTTCTACGGATTGAAATTGGAGGAACTCGACACGCCGCGAGCGTACGCGCTATACGAGCAGGCCGCTGCAATCAACCATTTGACCAAAGACGACCCCCCGGTAATGATGTTCTACTCCGAGCCCAAGCAACCCTTGAAGCCCGGACCCAACACGGGATTGCGCGTCTATTACGACGGGTTCGGTAAACAGGCCGATGGCCTCGACAAACCGGGGTGGGGAATCCACCACATCAAGTTCGGCTACGCGCTCAAAGAGCAGATGGATTCGCTCGGCATCGAGTGCGTTGTCCGCCACGCGGACGATTATCAGGGGCAACCCCAGGGCGAGTCGCCAACGTATCTCGAACTCGTCGCGTTTTTGAAGAAACAATTCGATCTCGAGTGATCGCCGCGAGCAGTTCGCGCAAATTATCGCTCAATACCAGGACCGCACTGCTGCACCATGGACGTTCCGGCAAGCATCCGATATGACCATGCGCGTGGACCCATCTACGGTTGGTTCAGCGCGAAGGGCCTGTACCGTCTCATGCTGCCACACACGAACGGCGGCGCGGAACGGCGCAGCGTGCTGCACTCCGCGGCGAACGACGCGCGCGTGTGGGAACTGAACGCCGCCCTCGAGCGCTACTTCGCGGGCATGAACGAATCCTTCGCGGGTGTGCCGCTGGACTTCGACGCCGCCACCGCGTTCCAGCGCGAAGTATGGGAAGCGGCGCGCCGAGTCACATGGGGTACGTCGGCCACCTACGGCGATCTCGCGCTGCGCCTCGACAAACCGAAGTCCGCGGCGCGCGCAGTCGGCCACGCCCTCGGGCAAAACCCAATCGCTATCCTCGTCCCCTGCCATCGATTCATCGGCGCGGACGGATCGTTGCACGGGTTTGCGGCGGGGCTGGAGTGGAAGCGCGAACTGCTGCGGCTCGAAGGCGTATTGCTCTACTGAAACGACCCGCGGCGATTACTGCGCGGACCGCCGCGCGAAGCGGTACACCACCAGAGAAACGACGATTACCGATCCCACGATCATCAACAATCGGCGCGACGACGGGGGTATGCCAGACGCATCCGCGGCCTCCTGCGTAACGGGCAATGCCGGTACCTCGCCGGGGCCGACGGCCGACGGGGCGCCGGCGGGTGCCGCGGCGATCATCGGCCGCTCGACCGCGCTCGCTTCCGGAGCATTAGTCGTCGCCGGCGTTTCGGATGCAGCCTCATCCGAGTCGTCGAATTCTTCAGCGCCGTCGCGGAGCGCGGCGCGGTTCGCAATACGTGCCGAACCGCTCAACGCCGCGCGCGAATTCTCCAACTGCTGCGCGGCGCGATTCATTCGCGCCACCCCATCGACCGATGCGCCGTCCAACCGTCCCGGCTCGCGCGAGGCCGAAGCAACGACCATCGGCGTCACGCGCGGCGATTCGGTTTCCGGCCGATTGGGCTCGCTTGGCGACCCCACGGGCACACCCGGTACTGGTGTCGTCGGAGCATCCGGCGTCGAAACCGGCGGCGTCGGCGTCGGAATCGGCTCTTCATTGTCCGGTTCCGCGGGGGGCGGAGTCTCGTCAGACGGCGGCGGCGTTTCGCCCTCGTCATCGTTGGCAGGCGGGGGCGGGAAGATCACCGTCTGGCTGCTCCCCTGAGAATCGATCTCCTGGCCCTCGACCGACGCGAACGTGGTCTGTTCGATGGTCACATTGCTCTGGTTCGAGTCCGGATGCGCCTTCTTCGTAAGCGTTATCGACGCGATTTCGCCGTTTGACACCGTCGTCTGGTTCATCCCGAACAACATGACCACATAGTTGCCAGGGCTGACTTCGTTCGACTCGACCTGCTTGCGCGCAGCCTGAGCGACGTCGCTGGCCTCGGCGCTGACAGGCGTGAAGACTGCGGGATCGTAGTTGAGCGTGAAGTCCAGTGCAGCCACGCCCCCGCCGGTATCGCCTTCGAGTACGACGGGGAGAACAACCTGATTCCCCTCGACCTGGGGCACCCCGACGCGGAGCGTTCCAGCGAAACAGACCGGGGCAATGAGCAGAGTTATTACGCTGATGCGTAACGACTTACGAAACATCGACTTCTCCTGCCAGGCCCCAAGCACCATCGTACTAACGGCGCGCGCACGGTCATCGTTGACATTTGTGCCCGCCGCGCCGGAACCACATTGAATCACAACGACCCCGCCAGCGGCACACGATCTCGCGCGGCCGGTTCAATTCTTCCATATTTTCGGCCATCACGTCGCAGTGGCTTTGGCCAGTCATTGCACTTGGAAACAAGGATTCCTAATTGTTCATGGCATCTATCTCGAATTCGCAATCCACTATCCGATTCGGTCTGAGCGGACAAAATCAGAATCGGTCAAACCGCCAGACGTACGGGTTGCGCTTGGGGAAGATTGTGTGGAAAAGGGTCCGCGCGTCGGCTGTCATGATGCACCGTCGTTCGTCAAGGACGTCGCCCGGGTGGCGATATCCCGTGACAAGGTGCATCAGGTCGCCGTTCTTGAGGCCAATCTTGCACGCGCCCGGCGTGGTGGACACGTCGATCGCGCCACGGTTCGCGCGCACGCGGTATGCCGATTTGGCTAGAACCAGCGTGAACTCGGTCCGCAATTCGCGCGCAACGCTCTTCGAAAGCAGACTGTCCCATTCCGGGACCATCGATTCCAATGTTTCGGCTACATTGATGAACGCCATCATGCCGCCGGCGTCGTGATCGATGCGCGCCTCGTGAGTCGAATTGAATTGCGAGAGGAACCTCGCGAGCGGGTGCGCCGGCGGAACGCAAAACCGAATGTGCGCGATTTCCTCCGCGTGCGCGATGCGCGCCGCTTCGCGTACCACCGCCGCGCAGACTCCCGGTTCGCTGACACCGGCCTCCGTCACATACAACATGCCGCGTTCGACGATCGCGTACAAATACGCGACGGCCTTTCCCTGATCGTCCTTCAACAAACGCCACTTGTTCCATCGGCCCCATTTGTTGTGCAGGTGTGCCGCGGTACGGACCATCGAACAAACCGAATTCGAGTCGTTCGCGCTGTGCATCTTCTGAATCAGCGGGATCTCGCCCGGCGTGGCGAGGTGCGCCTTGAACGGGTTCTCGAAGGTGCGCGCCTCGGACGTGTCCATGAGTATCGTGTAATCCACCAGCGCGGAGACGTAGCCAAACCGGTGATAGAAGTTCGGAATGCCAAACAGCATCGAGACGTGGTACCCGTGCTCCCGCATGTACGCCATCGTCTCTTCAATCAGCTTGCGGCCGATGCCGCGCTTGCGGTGGCGCTCGGACGTTGCGACCCAGCCAAGTCCGCCCATCTTCAAGCGCGCTTCGCCGATGCGCACCGTATCCGTCGTGAGGTGTAGCGCGCCGAGCACTTCGCCCTTGCGGACCGCCACGCGCGTGTGCTCCGGCCGGAACGCGGGATACCGCCACGAACATTCCTCGAGCCAATGTTTCGTCGCGAGGTCCCCGTTGACAATGTGCGCCGCGGACATCAGATCCAGCGCTCTGCGCAATTCGTCGCGGGATTCGACCGGTTTGATGGTTACTTTCATGCCGATTCACTGCCTTGTCGGGTGAATTCTACCACTCCCGCCGTTACCCGCACGAAACGACGCCCGGCCCTTCCTGAAGCGAATCGCGAAGCGTGATTCACGCGTTGGGAATCGAATACGATGACGCGGGAAGAGAGGGGGACGTCATGCTACGCAACACGCGGGTGGAGATACTCAGAAAACTGCACAACATTGTCGGCGCGGGCGTGCCGGTCATCGGCGCAGGGGCGGGCACCGGCATCAGTGCAAAGTTCGAGGAAGAAGGCGGCGCGGACCTTATCGTCATTTACAATTCCGGCCGGTACCGCATGGCCGGCCGCGGCTCGCTCGCCGGTCTAATGCCCTACGGCGACGCGAATGCAATCGTGATGGACATGGCCGGCGAAGTACTGACCATCGTGAAACACACGCCCGTGCTCGCGGGCGTGTGCGGCACGGACCCGTTTCGACAAATGGGACACTTCCTGCGCGCCGTAAAAGACATCGGATTTGCGGGTGTGCAGAACTTTCCGACGGTCGGCCTCATTGACGGCGTGTTCCGCCAGAACCTCGAAGAGACCGGGATGAGCTACGACCTCGAAGTGAAGATGATCGCCACCGCGCACCAACTCGATCTGCTCACAACGCCGTATTGCTTCGGTCCGCGAGACGCCGAGAAAATGGCCGAGGCCGGCGCCGACATCGTGGTCGCGCACATGGGCCTGACGACGAAAGGCTCCATCGGCGCGAATACGGCACTGACGCTCGACGACTCGGTACGGCGTGTACAGGACATCGCGGACGCCGCGCACGGGGTTAAGTCGTCCGTGCTTGTACTGTGCCACGGAGGACCAATTGCCTCACCCGAAGACGCCGCCTACGTATTGAAGCGTACAAAAGGCGTCCACGGATTCTACGGCGCGTCCAGCATGGAACGCCTCCCTGTCGAGACGGCGATTCGGGACCATGTGCGGCAGTTTAAGGGTATCCGGTTGGGTTAGTTCATACTCGTCTGATACAAGCCATGCGAGTAGGAAGACCTATGGGATGCAGGGGCCAATCGGGACCCAAAACAACCGGCGGTTGCTGGCAGTCAACAGGCAACTTGCGTAAGCTCTTTGGCTGAGTCAGCCATGCACATTCAAGACATACTCGCCACAAATTCCACAACCTTCTCGTTCGAGTTCTTTCCTCCCAAGACCGAACAGGGCGCGGACGAACTGTTCACGAACATTGCGGAGTTCGAGGCGCTGCAACCGTCGTTCGTGTCCGTCACCTACGGCGCGGGCGGGTCGACGCGCGAGTTGACGCACGATCTTGTCGTGCGCATTCACGGCTCGACGTCGCTCGATCCGATTCCGCACCTCACCTGCGTATGCCACAGCGAAGGCGAGATTCGCGAAATCGTCGCGCGCTATGCACAGGAGGGCGTGAGCAACATCCTCGCGCTGGGCGGCGATCCGCCGCGCGGGATGGAAAACTACGATCGTTCTCGGGACGCGTTTCGCCACGCCGCGGACCTCGTGCGGTTCATTCGCGCGTTCAACGATTCCGGCGCGCATGCGGACAAGCGCGGGTTCGGAATCGGCGTCGCGGGATTCCCCGAAGGCCACCCCACAACGCCGAACCGCCTGCTCGAAATGGACCACCTCAAAGCGAAAGTGGATGCCGGGGCGAATTACATCGTCACACAGCTCTTCTTCGACAACCGCGACTTCTACGACTTTCGCGAGCGCTGCGAGTTGGCCGGTATCAACGTGCCGATCATTGCCGGAATCATGCCGGTCACGTCCGTGAGCGGGCTCAAACGCATGGCGGAACTCGCCGCTGGCGCGCGGTTCCCGGCGCCGCTACTGCGCTCCCTGCGGCGCGCCGGCGACAGCGCGGACGCCGTCAAGCGCGTCGGCGTTCATTGGGCGACAGAACAATGCCGCGACCTGCTCGATCACGGCGTACGCGGCATACATTTCTACACGCTGAACAAGTCGGACGCAACGAAACATATCTATCTCAGCCTCGGCCTGCGCAGCGACGGCTAAAGCAATTCGAGATAGTACGTAGCTGAATTTTCGTGCCCGTACTGTTCCGAAAATAGACCTCTAAGATATCCTGCTCGTATTGCTTTGAAATTTGAGATTTCAAATCTGAAATTGAATTCTCATGACTTCTTGGTATCCGAAAGGGCATACCCGCTACGACCTTTCGCAACCTGCTCCACTCCCATGAATTTGAAATTCGCACGATTCGTCGTGCTCGTGCTCGTGCTCGTGCTCGTGCTCGTGCTCGTAATCGTAATCGTAATCGAGCATTCGAACTCCCGCACAACCTCTATGCGCGTTCAACCCTTCAAACGAATTGGGATTCACAACACCAGAGCAATTCGAGATACTACGTAGCTGAATCCTCGTGCCCGTGCTGTCCCGAAAATAGACCTTTAAGACATCCTGCTCGTGTTGCTCTGAAATTTGAGATTTCAAATCTGAGATTGAATTATTCTGGCTTCTTGGTATCCGAAAGGACACACCCGCTCCGACCTTTCTTAACCTGCTCCAGTCACATGAGTTCGAAATTCGCACGATTCGTCGTGCTCGTGCTTCCATGAGAAGGTAAATCAACCTTGACCGGCGTGGCGGTCTTCCTTGTTGGGTCCGTATCCGTTTCGCCTTGCTTCCATTCG